>JAKCEC010000037.1 GCA_021841725.1 Actinomycetes bacterium
GGCTCCCATCACAATGGCTCCCAGAGCAGTGGCTCCCAGAGCAGTGGCTCCCAGAGCAGGACTCGAACCTGCAACCTAGCGATTAACAGTCGCTTGCTCTGCCAATTGAGCTATCTGGGAATGCACCCGAGGGCACCCCACCTTAGCACCAGCACCCCCGGGTACCGACTTCACCTACTGCTGATCGAACCACTCACGCAGGCGCGCCGCCTCGGGACTCTCGCGTACGACGCGTCGCCACTTCTCGAGGCGTTTACTCATCGCCTGACGCGATATACCCCTCGTTCGGGCGATCTCGGCGATGGACATCGTGTGGAACGCGTACTGCCAGAACGCGTCGAAGTCGTCACCGCAGAGCCGGCGCAGCTCCTCGATGACCCAGGTCGGGGCCTCGTGCACGTCGGGGGCGGGTCGCGCTTCGAGGCCCCGGTCCAGATCCGCCGTCTCGAAGCGGCGATTGATGATCTCGTGATTCATCTGTACGACTTCTCGCGCGCTGGCCGTCGACACTCCGAGGGCCGCGGCGATCTCTCTGGTGGAAAACCTCTTCGCGAGGTCGCTGCGCAAGAGCTTCTGCAGGGCCAAGACGCGTTCCATCTCGGCCTCACTGAGGCCCACCTGCTGACGAATCGCTTGGTTGACCAGTTTCGTAATCCAGTAGTTGGCGTAGGTGGAGAAACGATTCCCCTTCTCCGGGTCGAATCGGTGCAACGCGTTGACCAGTCCTTCGACGCCGGCGGCCTCGAGCTCTTCGTTACCGAATCGGTAGCCGCGTTCGGTCACGCGCAGGCGCACCAGGCCACACGTGGCGCGCAAGAGCGTCGACTCCGCGCGCTGGCCCTCCTCGCGTTCGCGACGCAGTGCGCGTCGGGTCGACGCGTCGAGGTCACCCCCCTCTAAACGCCGAGTCGCCTCGCGACCGCGGGTGATCACCGGCAGGAGCTCGCGTTCTTGATCGAGGGTGAGGGGCGCCAACATCGTCAACCCACCGACGGTCCGGCGCCGATCGCTCACGTCGCCGCCCGCTCGAGGAGCCACGCGCGCAGGTCCGCCTCGGCGGCCGACGCCTGGGGGGAGTCCAGCTGGGCCAGCCGCTCCTTGACGTCGGTGATGGTGGCCATCGCGACGCCGGGCGTTAGCGCGCCGGCGCGGAGTTCACGTTCGATCCCGCGCAGCTGTTCCGCCACCGCCGAACGCAACAGCTGGGCGACCACGGCGGTCACGTCGTCGAGCGTGTAGTCGCGGTCGAGTGCGTCCACGGCCAATTCACTCAATACGTCGGCCGCGTCCTCGTCGCCCTGGCGGCGGAGTTGATCGACGACCTCGGACACACCCCGCCCACCCGTGAGCCCTCGAAAGATCTCTCGCTGGACCTCATTGACGAAGTACTCGGCGATGAAGCGGTCGCCCACGTCGTGGGGGAAATGGACGGTGAGTCGCAGGGCCTCGAGACCGGGGCGCGGCAGGGGGGCCGTCGAGCGCGGCGTCACCGCGCGCGGCGTCATGGTCCGCGACGTCGGTGGATTGCGCGTGAGCTCCGCGACGCGCGGGCGCAGCGCGGCGAGGTCGAGGCGCAAGGCGTCGGCCACTTGCAGCAAGTACTGGTCGCGCACGAGGTCACTGGGGTGTTCGGCCAGCACGCGAAGGGCTTCTTCGGCGCCGCGCGCGCGTCCCTCGGCGGTCGCCAGGTTGGCGGCGCCGAGCACGCGATCGAGACGGAACTGTAAGAACGGGACCGCGGAGCCAATGGCGCTGGCCAGGGCCGACGGGTCTCGCTGGGCGAGTTCCGCCGGGTCCGACCCCCGGGGCAACTTCGCCACGAAGACGTCGACCTCGTGCTGACGCTCCCACTGGTAGACGCTGGCGGCCGCGCTCTGTCCGGCCGCGTCGGCGTCGTAGGCCAGGACGATGCGCTGCGCGAAGTTGCGCATGATGCGAAAGTGATCCTCACCCAACGCCGTCCCGCAGGTGGCGACGGCGCGCGCCAGACCCGCTTGGAAACACGCGATGACGTCGGTGTAGCCCTCGCACACGATGATCTCGCCCGACTTGATGATGTCGTCCTTGGCCCAGTTGAGACCGTACAGGGTCCGTCGCTTGGAGTAGATCGGCGTTTCGGGCGAATTCTTGTACTTCGCGGGTCGAAATCCGTCGGGGGTCGGTGCGACGCCGGGCAGGACTCTTCCCCCCACCGCAATCGCGCGGCCCGCGGAGTCGAAGATGGGAAAGATCAGGCGCGCGCGCAGCGAGTCCTGACGTCGACCGCGCTTGTTGACGAAGCCCAGGCCCGTCCCCTCGAGGACCGGCTCGGACAGCTTCAGCGACGTGGTCAGCGCGTCCCACTCGTCGGGCGCCCAGCCCAGCCGGAATTGTCGCGCGACCTCGCCCGCGATGCCACGACTCCTCAAGTAGTCACGGGCGGGGCGGGCGTCGGGCGAATTCAACAGGCGCTCGTGGTACCACGTGACGGCCCGCTCCATCGCGGCGAGGAACTCCTGACGCTCCTTGCGGGCCGCGCCCGACGCGTCGTCCTCGTGCAATTCGATGCCCGCGCGGTCCGCGAGGAGGCGCACCGCGTCGACGAAGTCCAGGTGCTGCATCTCGCGCACGAAGGTGATCTGATCGCCCGACACCCGACACCCGAAGCAGTAGTAGCGCCCCTCCTCGGCGTTCACCGAGAACGAGGGGGACTTCTCCGCGTGAAACGGACACAGCCCCTGCCAGCGCCGACCCGACTTCTTCAGGGCGACGTACTCCGTGATGAGGGCCACAATGTCCGTCGCGGAGCGCACCTGAGCGATCTCAGCCTCGGAAATTGCCATAGTAAGAACGTACAGGGTGGCGAACACTTTTTTAGCGGCCCACGGCGGCGGGTGAACCCTAGACTTCGCACCATGTCCGATTACGCCGTCCAAGCCGAATCCCTGGTGCGCACGTTCAATAACGGTGAAGTGCAGGCGCTCCGCGGGGTGAGCCTGCGCGTGCCCCGCGGGGAGGTCTTCGGGTTGCTCGGCCCCAACGGATCGGGCAAGACCACCATGGTGCGCATCCTCTCGACCATCTTGGCCCCCACGTCGGGGCGCGCCGTGGTGGACGGCTTCGACGTCGTGGCGAACCCCGACGACGTCCGCCGGCGCATCGGATTGGCCGGCCAGTACGCCACCGTGGACGAGAATCTCACCGGCCTCGAGAACTTGCGCATGATTGGATCGCTCAACCATCTCGACCGGTCCTACGTCGTGCGCCGGGCCCGGGAACTCCTCGAGGAGTTCGGTCTCGCCGACGCCGCCAACCGTAACGTCAAGACCTACTCCGGCGGCATGCGTCGACGTCTCGACCTCGGCGCCGCGCTGGTCGCGAATCCGCCCATCCTGTTCCTCGACGAGCCCACCACCGGCCTCGACCCCCAGAGTCGCCAGGACCTGTGGACCATCATCGAGGGACTGGTCGAGGGCGGCACCACCGTGTTGCTCACCACCCAGTACCTCGAAGAGGCGGACCGCCTCTGCAAGCAACTGGTCGTCCTCGACAAGGGCACCATCATCGCCGAGGGCACCAGTCAACAACTCAAGGCCCGCCTCGGGGCCACGGTCCTCTCGCTCACCTTTCACACCACGGAGGACGCGGCGCGCGGCGTGGAGTTGATCCGCGACGTCTCGGCCAAGGCGGCCAACGTCGAGGGAACGGTCATCGAACTGACCGTCGACGGCGGACCCGCCTCCGCCGCCGAGGCGCTGCGCCGTCTCGACGCCGCGGCGATCGCCCTCGCGGGACTCACCCTGCGCGAGCCGAGTCTCGACGACGTCTTCATCAGTCTGACGGGCCACCGCGCCGACGACGAGTCGGCCCCCGAGCCCGACGCCGGAACCCTCGCGCGCAAGGGTCGTTAACCGTGAGCGCCCCGACCCCCACCGAGACCGTCCACGCATCCAAGAGCAGCCTGCGCTGGGCCCTCAGCGACGTGTTGACCATCGCGCGTCGCAACATGCTGGCCCTGGTGCGCATCCCGACCGCCCTGGTCTTCTCCGTCTTGCAGCCCATCATGTTCGTCCTGCTGTTCCGTTACATCTTCGGCGCGGGGGCGATTCGCGTGAACATCCCCGGCGGGTACGTGAACTACCTGATCCCCGGCATCATCGTCCAGACGACCATCTTCGGGGCGGTGGGCACGGCCATCGGCCTCGCCGAGGACTTGCAGCGCGGACTCATCGAACGATTCCGCGCGTTGCCGATGGCGCGCATGGCCGTGCTCGCGGGACGCACCGTGTCCGACCTCGGCCGCAACGTCCTGGTCCTCGTCATCATCACCCTGGTCGGATTCGCGGTGGGCTTTCGCCCCCACGGCGGCGTCGCGAACTACGTCCTCGCCTGTCTGATCACGTTACTGTTCGCCTACTGCCTCTCGTGGGGCTTCGCCTACGTCGGGCTCGCCGCACCGAACTCCGAGGCGGCGCAGGCCATGACGTTCCCCCTCATCTTCCCCTTGACCTTCGCGTCGGGCATCTTCGTGCAGGTCTCCTCGATGCCCGGCTGGCTCCAGCCCTTCGCCACCTACCAGCCGGTGAGTGAGGTGACCAAGGCGGTGCGCTACCTCATGGATGGACCCAACGCGTTACTGCCGAGCGCGGGGAACGCCGTGTGGGTGGCCATCGCCTGGTCCGTCGGTCTGATCGCCCTCCTCGGGCCACTGGCGACGGCGAAGTACAAAAAAGTGGCTTGAGCGAACTCGGCCCCCCATGACGACTGAGCCGCCACGCCTCCAGCCCGCCCTGGTCGTCGTCATGGCGATGTCCATCGGTATCATCGTCGCCAACCTCTACTACCTCCAACCGCTGCTGCACGACGTGCGCGGCGACTTCCGGGTCTCGACCGCGTCCACGTCGCTCCTCATCACCCTGATCCAGGTGGGCTACGTCGTCGGACTCTTCTTCATCTTGCCCCTCGGCGACCTCTTCGTGCGTCGCACGCTCATCGCCGTCGTCTTCTTCGTCGCCGCACTCGCCATGGCCGGCGCGAGCTTCGTCCACTCGTTCGCGGTCTTCGCGGTCCTCACCGTGCTGATCGGCCTCACCTCGGTGGCGGGCCAGATCATCATCCCCTTCGGCGCCGACTTGGCCCCCGACGCCCAACGCGGTCGGGTCGTGGGTCAGTTGATGACGGGTCTCCTGGGTGGGGTACTGCTGTCGCGCACCCTGTCGGGCGCTCTGTCCGAAGCCATCGGGTGGCGCGGGGTGTACCTCTCGTCGGCCGGGCTCCTCGTCGTGACCGGTGTCGTCCTCTTCGTCGTCCTCCCGCGCGAACGCCCCCGCGACCGCTTCGAATATCGCCACCTGGCCACCGACGGCCTGCGGATGCTACGGGGTTCTCGCGAACTGCGCCGGCGCGGCTGGTTCGGCGCGACCGCCTTCGGCGCCTTCAGCGTCCTGTGGTCCACCCTGGCGTTCCATCTCTCGAGTGCACCGTTTCACTATTCGAGCGGTTTGATCGGACTCTTCGGTCTCTTCGGGATGGCCGGCATCGTCGCGGCCAACGTCACCGGCCGCCTGGCCGATCGCGGTCGCGCCGACCTCGCGACCCGAAGTGCGGCGCTGCTCATCGGCGTCGGCTTCGTCGTCCTCTACTTCGGACGCACCAGTGTCTGGTGCATCGTCGTCGGCGTCATCGTGCTCGACGCCGGGGCCCAGGGCATCCACGTGTCCAACCAGTCCATCATCTACGCCTTGGCGCCGAGCCAGCGCAGCACCATCAACAGCATCTACATGGTGTGTTTCTTCACCGGCGCGTCGGTGGGCTCGCTCCTCGCGGGCTACGGATACGCCCACTTCGGCTGGAACGGCACGTGCGCCGTGGGTGCCCTCTTCGCCCTGGCGACCACCGTCCCCGCGTGGGCGTGGCGCGCCACGGGCACGGACGCCGTGCGGCGCGCGCCGATTCACTAACCCTGGTCGGTGCGTCCTCGCAGGTGCGCCAGCAGTCCTTCGATCGGGACGCGCACCTGTTCGGTGGTGTCGCGGTCCCGCACCGTCACGCCGCGGTCCTCGATCGAGTCGAAGTCCACCGTGACGCAAAAGGGTGTCCCGACCTCATCCTGTCGTCGGTAGCGGCGTCCAATCGACTGAGTGACGTCGTAGTCGCAGGCGAAGTGCGGCTGCAGCAACCCGAGCACCTCCTGGGACACGCCCTCGAGTTCGGACTTCTTCGACAGGGGCAGCACCGCCACCTGGTACGGGGCCAGGCGCCAGTCCAACCGCAACACGGTGCGCGACTCGCCCTCGACGAGGTCCTCGTGGTAGGCCGCGAGCAAGAACGCCATCATCGCGCGCGTCGCGCCGGCGGCGGGCTCGATCACGTAGGGGGTGTAGCGCTCGTTGGCGCCTTGATCGAAGTACTCGAGCTTGGCGCCCGACGCGTGGGAGTGCTGCGTCAGGTCGTAGTCGCCGCGGTTGGCGATACCCTCGAGCTCGTCCCAGCCCCAGGGGTAGGCGAATTCGACGTCGGTGGTGCCGCGCGAATAGTGCGAGAGGTCGGCCGCGGCGTGCTCGTGCAGGCGCAACTTCTCGGCGGGGATGCCCAGGTCGAGGTACCAGTTGAAGCGCTGGTCGATCCAGTAGCGGTACCAGTGCGGCGCGTCGGCGGGGGGCACGAAGTACTCCATCTCCATCTGCTCGAACTCGCGGGTGCGAAAGACGAAGTTCTGGGGCGTGATCTCGTTACGGAAGGACTTTCCGATCTGGGCGATGCCGAAGGGTGGCTTCTTGCGGGTACTCGCGAGCACGTTGGTGAAATTGGTGAACATGCCCTGGGCGGTCTCGGGGCGCAGGTACGCGGTGGCCCCCTCACCCTCGACGGGTCCCGCCTGGGTCTTGAACATCAGGTTGAAGGCGCGCGCCTCGGTGAATTCGGTCGACCCGCAGTTGGGACACACCCCGTCGATCTTGTCCTCGCGCCAGCGCTCCTTGCACTGGCGGCAGTCGACCAAGGGGTCGGTGAAGGTCTCGAGGTGACCCGACGCCGCCCACACCGCGGGGGGACCCAGGATGGCCGCGTCGATCCCCACCACGTCCAGTCGCATCTGGACCATGGAACGCCACCACGCCGCCTTGACGTTGCGCAGCATGTTGACGCCGAGGGGGCCGTAGTCGTAGGTCGAGCGGAAACCGCCGTAGATCTCGGCCGAGGGGAAGATGAAGCCGCGACGTTTGGCCAGATTGATGACCTTGTCGAGGAGTTCGGGGTCAGTGTCGGTGACGGAATCCATCCGTTCAGGCTACCGGACGGCGGTAATTGACCGAGGGGCCCGCACTACGGCGCCGACTTCAGTCGGATGATCACCTGATTGGCCACCAGTCGCGCCTGGGGCGTCAAGGTGACCCGGTCCTCTCGCACGTCGACCAAGTGGCGGATCTCGTCGAGGGACGCGAACGCCTCGACGGGTACCCCCCGGCGCGTGCGCAGCGCCAGCGAGTCGCGTTCGAAGGCCTGCGTGGCCTGGTCGAGCACCTCTTCACCCCCGACGGGACGCTCCCCCCGCTGCACCAGGGCGATATAGCGCTCGGGGGTGCGCACGTTCCAGTAGCGTCGCCCGGAGCGGTGCGAGTGCGCGGCCGAGCCGAAGCCCACGTAGTCGCCGTGATCCCAGTACACGTGGTTGTGTCGGCATTCGTGGCCCGGTCGTGCCCAGTTCGAGATCTCCTCCCATTCGTAGCCGTGGGCCTCGAGCGTCGCCCCCACCAGGTCGTACGCGTCGGCGGTCGCGTCCTCGTCGGGGTGACGTCGCGGATCGCGACCGAGCGGGGTCGCCGGTTCGGGCGTGAGGGCGTAACAACTGATGTGCGGCGGCGCGAACTCCAGTTCGAGCAAGTCGCGCAGGGTGGCGCGTACGTCCTCGAGGGTCTCGGCGCGCGAACCCACGATGAGGTCCATGTTCCACGTGGCGAAACCGGCCTCGTGCGTGAGGCGCGACACCGTCTCGTGCGCCATCGTGCCGTGTCGGCGGCCCAGGTCCCGCAGCACCGCGGGCTGGGTCGACTGCACGCCGTAACTCATCCGAGTGACCCCGCCGGCCCGGTAGGCCCGCAGGCGCTCGAGGGTGGCGTCCTCGGGGTTGCACTCCACCGTGACCTCCGCGTCCGCGGTGCGCGGGATCGCCGCCAGGATGTCCACCAGTTGCTCGGGCGTCAGGCGCGAGGGGGTGCCCCCGCCGAAGAACACCGACGACGCGGGTTCGAGCCCGGTCGCGACCTCCCCGGCGATCTCGCTCAGGACGGCGCTGACGTAGTCGTCGCGCAGTTCGTCGCGGTCGTCGTACGTGGCGAACGCGCAGTAGTCGCAACGGTGCGCGCAGAAGGGGACGTGGACGTAGACACCGAAGGGCCTCACGAGGCGCTCCGCGCGGACGTCGCCGTCCGTGCCGCCTCACGCGCCTCGTGAAATCGCGCGAGCGCCTCCTGGCGTTCGCGGGCGGCGTCGACCATGGGCGTCACGTACTCGCGGGGGGCCAGCAGACCGGCGCCGGCACCGGGTTGCAGACACTGGGGGGCCGCCACGGCGGACAGCTCGCGCACGTAACGGCGCACGTAGAGTCCTTCGGGGTCGAAACGCTCGGCCTGCAGGGTGGGGTTGAAAATGCGGTGAAAGGGCG
Organism: Actinomycetes bacterium; assembly: GCA_021841725.1. GTDB lineage: Bacteria > Actinomycetota > Acidimicrobiia > Acidimicrobiales > RAAP-2 > RAAP-2. The sequence goes on from JAKCEC010000037.1 coordinate 8,642, forward strand.
AGGCGTCCGTCCCCGTCCCCGCGGTCCACTGCCAGCCGTGCTGATTACTCGCCACGTCACCGTCGACGAGGCGCCACATGAACCACTGCGCACCCCAACGCCAGTCCAGGTGAAGGTGTTTCACCAGGAACGACGCGCACACCATGCGCACCCGGTTGTGCATCCAACCCTCCTCGAGCAGTTGACGCATCCCGGCGTCGACCAGGGGGTAACCGGTGCGTCCGCGCGCCCAGAGTTGAAAACGCTCCACCGCCGCGGCGTCGCGGTCGACGCGCAGGTGCGCGAGCGCGGGCTGCAGGTCCCGCACGCTGGACGCGGGGTGGTGAAAGAGGACGTCGGCGTAGAACTCGCGCCAACAGATCTCCGAGGCGAACACCTGGGCCCCCTCCCCGGGGCCGTTGGTGGCCGCCAGTACCTGGCGCGGGTGAAGGGTGCCGAAGCGCAGGTGCGCGCTGAGACGCGACGTGCCCGCCTCCCCGGGCCGGTTGCGCGTCTGGGCGTAGTCGTCGAGGCGCGTCACGAACTCGCGAAGCGCGAGGCCCGCGCCCTCCTCACCCACGCGCCCGTCAATGCGCGGCGCGGCGTCGGGGAGGTCGCCGAAGTACTCGGGGCGTCGACGCGCGACCACGTCGCTCAGTTCGTGGGGCCCCACGCGCTCGGCGCGGACCCACGTGACGCCGTCCACGCGCGCGCACGGTGCGGGCTGGGGTTCGTTCTCCCAGGCGCGTCGAAAGGGGGTGAAGACCTTCGCGGGGGTACCGGCCGTGGTGCGCACGGTTCCCGGGCGCACCACGTAGGGAGAGTCGAGGAGGGTGAGGGCGATGCCGTCGCCCTCCAACGCGCGACGCACGCGCGCATCGCGCGCGCGACCGGCGGGGGCGAAATCTTCCGTCGCCACGACCTCTCGGGCCCCGGTCTCGCGCGCCAGTTCGCGCAGTTCGCGCGCGGGGTCGCCGCGTCGCAGCACGAGACTCCCCCCGAGCGAATCGTCCAGTGCTCGCAGGGTCGCGACGAGGTAGGCCCCACGCGCCGGCCCCACGCGCGCCGACAGAAGCGGGTCGCTGAC
>JAKCEC010000038.1 GCA_021841725.1 Actinomycetes bacterium
GTCCTGCAGACGTACTACATCCCCTCGGGTTCCATGGAGCCCACCTTGATGGTGGGGGACCGCATCATCGTCGACAAGCTCGCCGTCGATTGGGGGACCATTCACCGCGGCGACATCCTGGTCTTCAAGGCGCCGCCCACCGAGAACTGTGGGGGGACCCCCGTGGTAGACCTCGTCAAGCGCGTCATCGGGATCCCCGGGGACCGGCTGTACTCCATCGGCAACACCATCTACGTCAACGGACAGGTGCTGCACGAGAATTGGCCCCACAGCGAACCCCTCGGCAACGCCATCGCGACGGCCAACAATCCGGTGGTGGTGGCCCCGAACAACTACTTCATGATGGGCGACAATCACGCCGATTCCTGCGACAGCCGCATGTGGGGGACCATCACCCGCTCCGACGTGATCGGCAAGGCGTTCCTGCGCGTGTGGCCGATCACGAGGATTGGCTCGCTGTAAGTCACCCGGCGAGGGGGACCGTACACTTAAGTCATGTTCAGTCTGAGCCCGATGAAGGTATTCATCATCGTGGCCGTGGTGGTGATGTTGCTCGGGCCCGATAAGTTGCCCGAGGTGGCGCACAAGCTCGGGTCGACGTGGCAGTCGCTTCGTCGATTCCAGCAGCGTATCGAGGACGAGGTGCGCGGTTCCCTGCCCGACCTGCCCAGCACCGGCGACATCGCGCGAATGGCCCGCAACCCGGTGACGATGCTCAATCAACTGGCCGATCGCGCGGCCCCCTCCGGCTCGAGCGACGAGGTCCGCGCGCCCGCCCCGACCCTGCTGAACCCACCCGCGACGGCGCCGGAGGCGCCGGGCATCGCACCCGACGCGGGACCCCTCCGCGCCGACCCCTCACTGAATTGACGATGCCCACCACCCGCGACTCCGTCCAGGGAATGACCCTGGCCCAGCACTTCGCCGAAGCGCGGCGTCGATTCCTCCTCAGTTTCGCGATGACCATGGCCCTCGCCGTCGTCGCCTTCGTGATGTACCCGAGTCTGCTGCGCATCATGCAGCACCCGTACTGTCAGGTGGACCCCCGACACTGCAACTTCCTCGTGACCAATCCCCTCGACGGACTCACGCTGCGGGTCAAGATCGCGCTCTTCGGCGGACTCCTCTTCAGCGCCCCCGTCTGGTTGTGGCACACCTGGCGCTTCGTCACCCCCGGCCTCAAGGACACCGAGCGGCGCTACGCCCTGCCCTTCATCGCGAGTACCGTCGTGTTCTTCTTCGGTGGCGTGCTCGTGGCCTACCTCGTCTTTAAGAAGACGATTCAGTTCCTGGTGGCCATCGGCGGGAACTCTCTCACCACCTACTACAACCCCAATCAGTACTTGACCCTCTTCTTGTTGATGATGTTGTTGTTCGGCCTCACCTTCGAGTTCCCGGTCGTCCTCGTCGCGCTGGAGATCGCGCGGGTCGTCACGCCGCGTCAATTGCTGCGCGTCTGGCGGTACTCGACCATCGCCATCGTCGTCTTCTCCGGGGTCATCACCCCTTCGAGTGACCCCTTCTCGATGTTCGCGCTCATGATTCCCCTCGAGGTGTTCTACTTCTTGGCCATCGGCGTGGGAAAGCTGCTGAAGCGATGAGCCTGGAGTACCGACGACAATTCATCGAGGCGCAGGGCTTCGGACTGGACCGCTTCCAAGACGAGGCCCTCGACGCCGTCGACGCCGACGTCAACGTCCTGGTGAGCGCCCCCACGGGCTCGGGTAAGACCCTCATCGCGAACTACGCCATCGGACGCACCCTCGCGCGCGCGCAGCGCGCGTTCTACACCACGCCGCTCAAGGCCCTCTCGAATCAGAAGTACGCCGAACTGTGCGAGATCTACGGCGAGGATCGCGTCGGCCTCCTCACCGGTGACACGTCGGTGAACCGTCTGGCCGACGTGGTGGTGATGACGACCGAGGTCTTGCGCAACATGCTCTTGACTGACTCCGACCAACTCCGCGCACTCGGCCTGGTCGTGCTCGACGAAGTCCACTACCTTCAGGACCCCTTTCGCGGGGGAGTGTGGGAGGAGGTGTTGATCCTCACCCCCTCCGCGGTGCGCTTCGTCGCACTCTCGGCCACCATCGGCAACGCCGACTTCGTGGGTAAGTGGTTCGGGGAGGTCCGCGGTGAGACGACGGTCGTGACCGAGAACACACGACCCATCACCCTGCACCAACATCTCGCGGTGGTGCGACGCGCGCAGCCCCAGGCCGAAGTCCTCGACCTCTTCGACGGCGAGCGACTGTCCGACGAGGCGCGCCGCATCGACAACGCCATGAAGGCCACGCGGCGATTCCGGCCCGGTCCGCGCTGGCAGGGCCCCAAGTCGACCGCGCCCGCCGCGCCCTTTCGCGCCCCCCGACGCAGTGAACTGCTCTTGGCCCTCGAGCGTGACGACCTCCTGCCGGTCATCGTCTTCATCTTCTCGCGCTCCGCGTGCGACGACGCGGTGCGCCAGTGCCGCCGCGACGGACTGCTCTTCACGACACCCGAGCAGCGCCGAGACATCGAGCAGATCGCCGAAGCCCGTCTCCTCGACTTCTCCGACGACGACCTGCACGCGCTCGAATACGCTGACTTCATCGATTCCCTACGCCGCGGGCTCGCCGCGCACCACGCCGGCATGGTGCCGGCGTTTCGCGAAATCGTGGAAACGTGCTTCGTGCGCAACCTGCTCGCGGTGGTGTTCGCCACCGAAACGCTTGCGCTGGGCGTCAACATGCCCGCGCGCTCCGTGGCCCTCGAACGCTTTTCGAAGTACTCCGACGCCGGCCGACGATTCTTGACCAGCGGCGAGTACGCCCAAATGACGGGCCGCGCGGGGCGGCGGGGCCTCGACGACGAGGGCCACGCCGTCGTGTGTTTCGCCCCCGAGGTCGCGCTCCTCGACGTCGGGCGGGTGGCCCTGGCCGCACCCTCGGAACTGCACTCGTCGTTCCGTCCGACCTATAACTTCACGGCCAACCTGATCAATCACTTCGACGCCGAGACCGCCCTGGAGGTGGTCCAACGTTCCTACGCGCAATTCGAGGCGGATCACCGCCCCTCGGGATCTCGCCGATCGCTCGGCGATCACATGCGCGCACGCCACCACGTGCTCGAGGAGCTCGGCTACGCCGACGGGTGGCGACTGAACGAACGCGGTCAGCTCCTGCGCTCGATCTATCACGAGTGCGACCTGCTCATCGCCGAGTGCGTGAGCGCGGGTATCTTCGACGACCTCGAGCCCGCGCAATTGGCGGGACTCCTCTCGAGCTTCGTCTACGAGGCGAAACGGGCGTCGCGCACGAGCAAGCACCCGCACGCGCCCCTTAAGAGGAAGAAGAATCTGCACGACCGACTGGGGCCCGAACGTCGCCTCAACCTCAGCGAGCGCATGAGCGAGATCGTCGTGCTCTCGGCCACGGTGCGCGAGGTGGAGGAGCGCTACCGCGTCGCGCACGCCAAGGAGCCCGACGCGAAGATGGCCCCGGTGGTCGCGGCCTGGGCGCGCGGGGTAACCCTGGGCACCGTCCTCGACCTGGCCGACGTCGAGATCGGGCAGACCTCGCCGGGGGACTTCGTGCGCATCGCCAAGCAGGTCGCCGACCTCTGCGAACAACTCGCACGCCTGACGCACTTGCGGGCGATCGCCCCGGTGGCCCTGGCGGCGCGCGAGGCCGTCCTGCGCTCGGTCGTGGCCGGGGCCTCGACCGTCCACCCGCGCGGCTGATTTCGCACCTAGTCTTTTTGTTCCATGCACCCCTACGTTGTCGAACAGTTCACCGACGCGGAAGAGGCAGTGCTGCGGCGGTACTTCACCAACTTGGAGGGTCCGGTCTTCGCCCTGGTCAACCTGCCCGACGTGGTCAAGGGGGCCCTGTTCGCGCGCTACTCTCGCTCCTCCAAGAGCCTGCGCCGTCTGTTCCTCGACGAGTTCGTGGGCGACCTCGACCTCAGCGGCGACCTCAGCGTTGACGCGACCGTCGGCCTGGACCGAGCCGACGACCTCTACCAGAAGATCTTCGTCGAGTACGGCGACGACTCGGTGGCCCAGCTCGGGGGAGTGCACCTGGCCTGCGAGCAGGCGAGCAACATCTTGACCAAGGTCCTCGAGCGCGGGCGCCTCATGAGTTACCTCGAACAGTCGACCCGCTACCTCGGCTACGACCGACGTCTCGCGAACGGCCTCTACCGCTACTACCGCGACCACGACGTCCTCGAGTCGAGGTGGGGCGCCCGCTACGTGGGCGAAATGGACCGGATGTTCGACACCTACCGGGAAATGCTGCCCCGCATGACCGATTTCTTGGCCAAAAAGTACCCCAAGACGGCCCAGGACACCGACTTCGTGTACCGCCAGGCCATCCGGGCCAAAGCCCTCGACGCCGTGCGCGGCCTGCTGCCGGCCAGCGCGCTCTCGAACCTCGGGATCTACGCCTCGGGCCAGGCCTACGAGGCGTTGATACTGCGCATGCGCGCGCACCCGTTGCCCGAGGTGCGCCAGTACTCCCAGCTGATGCTCGACGAATTGCGTAAGGTGATCCCCTCCTTTCTCAAACGTCTGGACGTGCCCAGTCGCGGCATCGCCTGGACCCAGTACCTCGAACAGACCCGCGACGCCACGCGCCAGGTCGTCGCCTCACTCTTGAACGAGCTCGAGACGGTCGAGCCCGACGAACACGTGCGGCTCCTGGCCTTCGACCCCGACGGCGAGGCTCGAGTACTCGAGGCCATTGTCTTCGCGAACTCCTCCCTCAGTTCCGACGAGGCCGCGCGACGCGTGGCGCACCTCGACGAGGGTCAGCGCGACACGCTCTTTCGCGCGTACGTCGGCGAGCGCCAGAACCGGCGCCATCGTCCCGGTCGGGCCTTCGAGCGAACCGATTACCGCTTCGAACTGGTCACCGACTACGGCGCTTTCCGTGACCTCCAGCGCCACCGACTCTTGAGCATCGAGTGGCAGTCGCTCACCGTCGACCTCGGGTACGACGTGCCCGAGATCGTCGTCGAAGCGGGCCTCGGCGAGGCCTACCGCGAATCACTCGCGCGATCGGCCGACTTCTACCACGCCCTGCGCGCCGACTTCCCCCAACAAGCGCAGTACGCCGTGGCGCTGGCCTTTCGCATCCGCTACGTCATGCAGATGAACGCCCGCGAGGCCATGCACCTGATCGAGCTGCGTTCGGGCCCTCAGGGCCACCCCAGTTACCGTCGCGTGGCCCACGAAATGGTGCGACTCATACGCGACGAGGCGGGTCACCGTCGCATCGCGGCGGCGATGTCCTACGTCGACTTCTCCGAAACCGACCTCGAACGCCTCGAAGCCGAACGCGCCGCGGAGCGAAATCGGTCCAAAAGGGACAATTAAGTAAAAATACAGCGGAAATGACCCCCGTCGCGGCAAAAAGGCTCTACACTGCCACCGCTACAGAGAAGGAATTTTATGAGCATTGATGGCGACAACGACGAAGTATTCGACGAAGAGGAGCTCGCGGAGGGCTTCGACGAAGAGGTCCTGAGCGACGATGTCGACATTCTCGACGATGGCGACGACCTCGATATCGACCCGGTCACCGACGAGGACGACCCGGTCGCCGACGAGGAGGACGAGGGGGATGAGGACCTCGACGAAGAGGCGCCGATCGCCGCCGCGGTGGTCGAGGACGACGACGATCTCGCCGACGACGCGGACATTGAACTAGCCCTCGACGAAGTGCTCGCGGAGACCATTCGCCGTACCACCACCCCCGAAGACGACGACGACGGGCCCCTCGAGATCGACCCCCTGGTCGACCCGCTCGAGGCCATCCTCCCCAAGCAGGACGACGAGTTCCGTTGCAAGTCCTGTCGACTCCTCAAGAAGATGAGTCAGTTAGCCGACCCCGACAAGACCCTCTGTCGCGACTGCGTCTAGGTCGGCGCCCGACCCCGTGACCACCCCCGCCGGCACACTCGTGGTGCGCCGGGCCGACGCTCGCGACTCCCTCGACGCCTTGCGGGACGCGGCCTATCACCGGGCCCTCAGCGCGCGGGGGGGCGTGGCGCTCCTCGAGCAGATGTGGGGGAGCGAGATCGGTCGCGACGAGGTGCGCGAGGGCCTCGCTCGGCGGGTCGCCGCGGGCGACGTCTGGGTCGCCCTCGACGGCGACGTGGTCGTAGCGGGGGTCCTGATCGCCGATCAGTGCGTCCAGGCCGTCTGGACCCAACCCACCCATCGCCGCCGGGGGGTCGCGTCTCTCGTACTGGCCCACGCGCTCAACTCCGACGCGGCGCCCGTGGACGCGTGGGCGTTACCGGGTGACCGCGCGACGAAGTCCTTCTACGAATCAGTGGGGTGGAAGGCGCGTCTCTTGACTATGCGCGGGGCGTAGCCGAGCGACCGCCGGAGGGACGACCACTCGTCGGTCGGCGCGGGGCGCGGGTCGGCGGCGGTGGTGGCGGCACCTTCATCCCCAGCAACTTGGCGAATTCGGGGATGGCGCCCGCGTTCTTCACGGCGACCGCTTTCGCACTCTCGTCCGCCGGGATGCCCAGGGGCTTCACGTTGCGACGGATCGACGTCTCGACCGTCAAGTTGACCAGTTCGATCCAGGTGGCGACGTCGAGTTCCGCCGTGAGCGCCGTCGACACCGCGGCCACGAGGGCGGTCGCGGTTTCGGAGGAGACGCGCGTCGACATGTCGGGAGGTCGCGCCACGAGGCGCAGCGCCTCGGCGACGTTATTGGACTTCATCGCGGCGTCGAGCTTCTCGGTCCACTGCGTGCGCAGGATCTCCAGACGGTTCGTCAACGACGCCTGCAGGTCCTTGAGCTGCGCGCGGGCCTCGTCATCGAGCGACGTCGTCTTGGCGGAGGTCACCACCGCGCGCAGGTCGCGTAGTCGCAATTCCTTGCCCGCGCCGAGGGCCCCGGCCGCCCGGTCCTTCCACATCGCCAGCGTCGTCTTGGGCAACAGGTCCTCGGCGATGCGCTCGATGGTGCCCGGATCAATCGTGGGTCGGCCTTGCGCCGTGGCGTTCTTGTTCTGCTCGGCGACCGCGGTGCGCACCGAAGGCATCCCACCGCGCAACAACTGCTCCGCGACGGGCAGCTGCTCGGGGGAGAGGGTCGCCAAAAAGGCGTTGCGGAACGTGGTCGTGACCGGGGGGGCCCCGGGAGGACCACTACGCTCACGGCTCGGTCGACCGGGGCGGTCCGGGCGGTCGGTGCGCGGACGCTCCGTACGCGGCCCGCGCTCACCGACGGGACGCTCGGGTCGGTCACCGCTGGGGCGATCGGGTCGGGGTCCTCGGTCGCTCGAACGCTCCTTGGACGCGGGGCGGGCCCCACGCTTGGCGCCGTCGCGTCGGCCCTCGCCACGGTCGTCGCCGTCACGGCGCGGCCCTCGACCCTTGGCGGCGTAGGTCACGGTCACGTCGGGCACCGGCTTGTCCGAGAGGATCAACTCGATACGTTCCTTGCGCGGGTCGAGCGGCGACGCCGTCTTCGCCGGCAGGACCGAGAGGACTTCCATCCCCTCCATATACTGCTCCACGTCGGCCCGGTAGACGGTGCCCACCACGGGTCCGCCCGGCACCAACGATGCCTGCAGCACGCCCTTCGGTAGTTTCGCTCCCGCGGCGCGCCACGTAGCGACCTCTCCGTTGAGGCTGGTGATTTCGATCTCAATGCGACGAGACATAGGAGAACAATCTAGTCGCTTTCACCACTTGGAATAGTCGTGGACCGCCGAGGGGGCGTCCGAGCGGAATCTCTAGCATGGTGACATGAGCGAAAACACCGAACACAATGCTGCGTCAGAGGCGTGGACGGCCCCCGCTTCCTCGTCGCCGTCCGCGAGTCCCGACGACGCACCCGATGTTTCTCACGACGCGACGCTCCCGGGCCCCGATCCCGCGGTGGCTGCGCCCGACCTCGACGCGCCGTCGGCTATATCCGACCCGGATACGCTGAGCGCGCCGGGACCCGCGGGTGCCGACGAGGGGAGTGCCCCGTCGTCGGGTTGGTCCGAGGCCGCCTCCTTCGCGACCTCGTCCACCGCCACGTCGGCCGACGCGAGTTCGCCGCCGCCGGCAGCGCGCGCGACCAAGTCGCCCTGGACCAACCGCGTGACCCTCCTGCTCGTCGCGGCCATCGTGGGTGGCCTGGCGGGCCATTTCACGGCGCGCGTCGGTACCACCAACGCGAACCTGCCCGTGACCACCGACACCGCGTCGCCCGCGGCGTCGAGCACCACCGGGGGACTGACGATCCCCCAGCTGGTGGTCAAGGTGCAACCCTCCGTGGTGTCGATCGACGTGAAGGGACAGGGCACCGAGGATCAGGGGACCGGGATGATCATCTCGAGCAATGGTCTGGTGATCACCAATAATCACGTCATTGCCGCGTCGGTACCCAACGGTACGATTACCGTCACCCGCACCGGTTCGACGACCGCGTTGCCCGCGACCCTCGTCGGTACCAATCCGATCGACGACGTCGCCCTCATCCGCATCGACAACGCCAGCAATTTGCCGCCGGTCACCTTCGGTAATTCGAACGAACTGGTCGTCGGCGACAGCGTCGTGGCGATCGGTAACGCCCTGGGTCTCGCGGCGGGCACACCGACGGTCACCAACGGCATCGTCTCAGCGCTGGGACGCACCGTGACCGCGTCGTCGTCATCGTCCTCAGAGACCCTGAACAACATGATCCAGACCGACGCCGCCATCAACCCGGGTAATTCGGGTGGCCCCCTGCTCGACGCCCAGGGTGACGTCGTGGGGATGAACACAGCCGTCGCGGGCACCTTGCCCGACGGCACCAACGCGCAGAACATCGGCTTCGCGATCCCCGTCGCGACCATCGAATCGTTACTCACCTCGCTCAAAGCGGGCCAGAGCGTGGTCAACCACGGCGCCTTCATGGGGGTGGAGATCTCCTCCATGAACCCCACGCTGCAGGCGGAGTACAACTTCACGGTGAGTAGCGGCGCGGTCGTCATGAGCGTCGTCGCGGGATCGGGGGCGGCCAACGCGGGCATTAAACAAGGTGACGTCATCGTCGCCATCAACGGCGTCTCAATCGCCAGCGCTCAGGACGTAACGAGCGTGATCTCGAGTGAACACCCAGGTGACACCATCACGGTCAAGGTGGTCCGCGGCAGTCAGACGCTCACCAAGACGGTGATCCTGGGCACCACCCCCAAGGGGTGAGCGGAGCAGCCGGCGAGAGTCGCGGGTGAAAGAGGTCACTCTCCCCTTTCCACCGACAATGCACGTTGCGTAGGACAAATAACCTGATCAAATGTTATTTTGACGCCTACCGGAACAAATTAAGGGGGCGTACAATATTACTAACCGAAACCACCACGGTCTAGGGCCTCAATTTCATTGGCACCTTGACTCCACGATGAAGAGAGGGGAGTGCAAGGCGATCTGAAATGGACGAGTTGTACAACTTCGCGACCGCGACCTTCCAACTTAATAACGGCACCACGTTGGCGCGGCCTTCGGTCTTGCGCGCACCCTCCATTGAGTCGAGTTCGGCGAGCGAATGCCAGAAGTCACCACCACAGTTGACCTCTTAGAGGCAGAGCTGTGCATCACCACGTGCCGACCACCTACAACGCCGGCAGGGTCGGGGTGC
>JAKCEC010000039.1 GCA_021841725.1 Actinomycetes bacterium
CGATCCGAAGGTCGCCCAGATGGTCAGGGCGCAGGCGATGATCGAGTCCATGATCACCGCCTGGTAGCGCTTGAGGTGGATGCCCATCGCCTGCACCGAGACACCCGAGGAGTAGAGGTCCAGGGAATTGATGCCGAATAGCTGCACGATGGCGAAGACCAAGAAGACGACCACGAACCACGAGGGCAGGCCCGCCTGGTGGAAGAGGGCCTCGAAGGGGTTGGCGCTGTTCCAGACGTTCGTATTCGATAGGAAGCTGAAGGCGAGGGCGCCCATGATCATCATGGCGATCTCGGGGAGGGCGGTGCCCACGAAGATCCACCCGACGACCGCTCCCTTCTTCGATTCGCGCGGTAGGTAACGGGTGTAGTCGTTGCCGCACTCCGTCCACCCCAGGCCGGAGAGGGCGATGGTGAAGGCCAGGCCCGCGCTGTAGGGTTCCCAGCCGTGGGCGAAGACCGTGACGGCCCCCGGGTGGGCGTGGCGGGCTTCGAAGACGACGAAGATGGCGAAGATGACCGCGAAGGGCACGATCAGCGCGCGCAGGACCTTGACCATCGTCGCGTGACCGAGGTAGGGCATGACCGCTTGGATCGTCGCCGCCACGACGATGAAGATCACCTTGACCGTACCGTTGGGGTTGAATCCGGCGTACTGGCTCAACACAATGGCCGCCCCCACGATCAGGATCAGTCCCTCGGTCTCGAAGCCCAGTTGGGTGATCCAGTTGAAGAAGGAGACGACGCGCGAACCGCGGGTGCCGAACGCGGCGCGGGAGGCGGTGAACGCCGTCGTGCCGGTCTCTTGACCCTGCAGCGACGCGACGCCCAACAACAGAAACGAGACGTTGCCGATGACGATGATGCTCACCGCGGTCCAGAAACTGAAGCCGAAACCCATCAACAGCGCGCCGTAGATGAAGTATTCGACGTTGATCGCCGACCCGGCCCACATGGCGCCGATGTTGCGCGGGGTGGCCCATCGTTGATTCTCGGGGATGAAGTCGATGCCGTGCGTCTCGACCTTGAACGCCTCGTCGCCGATCGCTCCGTCGTGTACCTGCGTGATTGCCACTGAGTGGTCCTCCCTACTAGATGGTCTTCACCTGTGCCGACTCCGTGAGGGGCTAGTCGTACGGCACCAGTCTTACCGAAAATTTATGTGGCCCTCGGGCAGTCGTGTTAATTCTCTCGACTTTTATTACCGACCTATTAGGGCGTACTTCGGGCCGATTCATACGCCCCCGCCACACTGGGGGAGTCAGATTCTTTCGTCCCGAGGAGGACCCATGTATCGTCCGCACAAGAAGCAGTTGGTGCGCCGCGTGAGCGTCACCGGCGCCCTCGTCCTCGTCGCCGTGACGGGCCTCGCCGTCACGTTCATCAGCCAGGGCGCGTCGTCCTCGAGCGCGTTGACGCCCGCGAAAACCGTCGCCTCGACGTCGTCGAGCGAGGCCTCGACCACGAGTGCGAGCGCGTCGACGGCCATCTCCACGCCGGCGTATCACGTGGTGCGCGTGGGGGGCGACGACGGCGGTAACCAGGGAGACAACTAGGCGCCGCGGCCGTCTTCGAGGACCGCGGGGGTGATGCGTCCGCGCACTCCGCGCCACACGAACACCGTCGAGACCGCGAGACCGGCCGAGGTGACGGCGATCACGGTGAAGGGGAGTGCGGTATTCACCGTGAACATGAAGCCCGAAGTGATCGACGCGAGGGCCAGGGACGCGGTGGTCGAGGTGGCGTAGAGCCCCTGGCGACGGGAGAGTTCTCGCGGACGCGCCCCTTGGCTGAGGAGTGAGACGATCGAGGGCGACGAGAGCGAGGCGCCGACGGACTCGGCCGAACCGACGAAGAGCATGACGACGTTGTTGTGGATGTGCGGGTAGGTGGCGAGAAACGCGGCGCCGTTGAGGAGTCCCAACAACGCGGTCACCCGGCGGTTCAGGTGGTCCGCGATCCAGCCCCCGAGGCGACTGAAGATGACGAAGGGGAGGGCGAACATCGTCCAGCTGAGTCGGATCTGCAGGGTGGACGCGTGGTGGGCGTGCATCAACAGGCTCCAGCACGTCTCGTAGACGCCGACCGCGAGACCCGTCGCCGACGCGGCGACGAGTGCGCCGGCGAGGGGACGGTTCCAGCGCAGCGCGTCCAGGGGGGTCGGGTCGTAGGCGCGGTCCCCGACGTTGGTGTGGTAGGCCACGACCGCCGCGATCAGGCTCACGACGCCGGTGACGAAGAAGACCCACCCCAGGTCGTTGACCGACGCGAGCACCCCCGCCAGCGGGCCCAGGGCGACCCCCGTGAGCTGGGCGGCGAAGATGCGCGAGACGGCCCGCCCGCGCTCCCCCTCCGCGAAGAGCGCGGCCACGGCCGACATCGAGGCCACCTCGAGCGCCCCCGCCGACGCACCCTGGACGACGCGAGTGAGGGCGAACCACGGGGCGCTCAAGGGCAGCGCGTAGGTCATCGACGCGAGGCCGTAGGCGATCAGGCTGGCGACGAGGATCGGGCGTCGTCCGAACCGGTCGGCGAGTCGACCCAGGAAGAACTGCGTCGCCACCCCCGCGATGAAGAACGACGCCACGATGAGTCCGATGACGTGGGGCGAGCCCCCCCGGTGTTCGAGGAAGAGCGCGAGCAGGGGGAGACCCAGGGTGGCCCCCACCCACTGGATCAGGACGATGACGGTAAGGCGATTGAGCGTCTGGCGCGGCGTTGAGACAGGCACCCGGCCACGCTAGTGGCCCCTTCGGGTCAGAGCAGGTGACACTCGAAGAGGATGACGACGCCGAGGATCACGTAGAGTCCGGGCACCAGCCGGGGGCCACTTCGTTGGCCCCAGCGCACGACGCGCGGGTGGGTGGCGAGAGACCACGCGAGGAGAACGAAGAGTGTCTGGCCGCACGCGAACACGACGTCCACGAGGAGCTGGCGCGCGACGCCGTTGGCGCGCAGCAGCGGAATCCAGACCGCCAGGTTGTCCCCGCCCAGACCCACGGTGACGAGGAACGTGGTGACCGCGCCGCGTCGCAGCGACGCCGTCACGTCGTCGCGTCGGTGGTGCCAGGTGCGCCAGGCCAGCGCCCACGGTGCGACGGCGAGCACGCCGACCCAGCGCAGCGGGACGGCCTCGAGACTGGAACCCACCGCCGTGGCGAGGCCCACGAGGACCACGACTCCCGCACTCTGGGACACCGTGAGTGCGGCGAAGCGGTCGCGGGGGGACAACGCGAGCTGCGCGGCGAAGGCGAAGAGGTTGTCCAGCATCGTGGCGGCGAAGGCGAACGAACCGATCGCCACCAGTTCGAGGAGCGAGCGCATCGCACCGAGATTACTGGCCGGTTCGGGGGTGATCGGCGCCATCGCGGGTAGTGTGGACGAGATGATGCGTCACGTGGCCGTGCCCTCCGACGAGCAATTAGAGGCCGCCGCCCGGGTCATCGCGGACCACCTCGAGCCCACCCCCACCGTGACGTTGCGATTGCGCGGACGCTCCGTCCTGGCCAAGCTGGAGAGCCTCCAGATCACTGGTTCCTTCAAGATCCGCGGGGCGTTGGCGGCCATCGACGCGGCCCACCGCGACGACCCCCACGGGGCGGTCATCACGTCGTCAGCCGGCAATCACGGGCTGGGGATCGCGCACGCGTCGAACACCCTACGCGTACCCGCGACCGTGGTGGTGCCCGCGAACGCCTCGGCGGCCAAGGTGAAGAAGCTGCGAAATTACGAGATTGAACTCATTCAATTCGGTTCGTCCTACGACGAGGCCCAGGCCCACGCCCAAGAGCTCGCCGCGCAACGCTCCATTCGCTACATCTCGCCCTTTAACGACACCGACGTGATCGCGGGTCAGGCGACCGTCTTCGCCGAGATGCTGATCCAAGCCCCCGAGATCGAGCACGTCGTCGTCCCCGTCGGTGGGGGCGGTTTGGTGTCGGGGGTCTTGCTGGCCCGCGCCCACCACGGTCGCGAGGACGTGCGCGTCACCGGGGTGCAGCCCGAGGCGAGCGCGGCGATGTACCACGTCCTGCGGGGCGCCAAGATGGACGAGGTGCGTCACCGACCCACGATCGCCGACGGTCTCGCCGGCGGCGGCGACGACGGTGCGGTGACCAACGAACTGGTCTCCGCGCACCACGTACCGCTCGTACTGGTGCCCGAACACGCCATTCGCCAGGGGGTGCGCGAGGCCGCCGAGACCAATGGTCTCGTGCTCGAAGGGTCGGCCGCCACGCCCTACGCCGCCATCGTGCGTTCGTTGGTGGATGACGCGGATTCGCGCGTCGGCTTCATCGCGAGTGGTCGCAACATCGCCCACGGCCTCCTGCTCGAACTGCTCGCCGAGCCCCTCGACTGAGGGGGTTCTCCGACGTAGGTCGGACCGTTAGGGTGTGCGCGTGGCATTAACGCACCGGGTCTCCGCCGCCCTGGTGGTCGCGCTCGTGGTGCTCCTCGCGGCGTTGACCTGGGCCAACTCGGGGACGACCTCGCGCGGTGACCCGCTGGTGCTCCACGGTCACGCGCCCGCGTCAGTCGAATTCACCCTGACCGTGTCGACGACGGGCCTACGGCGCACGTCGGGCACCGTGTGGCTCGACCTGGTCACCGGTGCCCTGCGCGCGACGTTGGCGGTGCCCGTCCTCACGGCCGCCACCGAGATCGACGTACGCGAAGTGGGCGATCGACTCTTCCTCACCTCGCCGAATCTGGCCGACGCCGCGGGCCCCGTGTGGTACGTGCAGCCCGTGCGCTGGCCCTCCGTGAGGGGTCTCGCGCCGATCGTGGTCGCACCGCGCCGGGCCCTCGCGACGCTGTTAGCCCACGCGACGATCGCCCGTCACGGCGACGTCACGACCTACGAGGTGCGACGTCGGCCCGTCCGTCTCGCGAGCGTCACCGCCCCTGGCGCGCCGACCTCCGCGGGCACCCTCGACGTGGTGGTCACCGCGGGTGCCCACGGCGAGCTCACGGCGCTGTGGGCGCGTATGACGTCGAAGTCCGACGCCACGACGGTGAGCCTGCAAGTCCTGTCCTATCACCCCTCGCTGGTGGTCAGCGCCCCCCCGCCCGCCCGCGCCACCGTCCCCGCGGGCCCCCTGCTGGGTCAACTCGCCACGAGCCGGGTGCTGGGAACCCTGGTCCTGCCCGCGACGCTGATCGCTCTCGTGACGCCGTCGAAACTAGGTTGAGGACGTGAACGTGCACGCCGAACCTCGCTGGCCGGCGTCGTTGGCGTTACTGACCTGCGTCGGTCTCTACGTGGTGCTGCCCCATCGCTTGGTGATCGGACCGCGGTGGCTGATTCCCGCGCTGATCGTGCTGGCCCTCGTCCCCCTGTCCCTGCGCCGCCACCGCCACCCGGATGAATCACCGCGCGTACGCCAGGTGACCCTCGCGCTCATTGGCCTCATCACGATCGCCAACGTGACGTCGATGGTCCTGCTCATCCAACGCCTGCTGGACACGTCGGTGTCGCAGGGGCGCGCACTGATCTACTCGGCGGTCTCGGTGTGGTTGACCAACGTCATCGTGTACGGAGTCTGGTTCTGGGAGGTCGATCGCGGCGGCCCCACGCGTCGGGCGGCGGGCCACAAGGACGTGTACGACCTGCAGTTCCCCCAACTCGAGAACCCGCGGTTGGCCCCCGAAGACTGGGAGCCCCGGTTCACGGACTACCTCTATACGTCATTCGCCAACGGCACCAGTTTCGCGCCGGCCGACGCCATGCCGCTCTCGCGACGGATGAAGGTCCTCTTCGTCAGCGAATCCATGGTCTCGTTCGTCACGATCGCGGTGGTCGCCGCGCGCGCGGTCAACATCCTGCGCTGAGGCGCCGCCGCGCGCGGCCGCGGGGCTTAGAGGTGGCGGCGTACCGCTTCGGTGAACACCTCGCGCAGGGTGCCGACCATGAAGTCGATGTCCTCGCGCGTGGAGATGAGCGGGGGCGCCAACTGCACCACGGGGTCACCCCGGTCGTCGGAGCGACAGATCAGGCCGCGTCGGAACATCTCGGGCGAGACGAAACCGCGCAGGAGTCGCTCGGCCTCTTCACCGCGCCACGTCTCCTTGGTCTGTTGGTCCTTAACCAATTCCACCCCCCAGAAGTACCCGGTGCCGCGCACGTCGCCCACGATGGGGAGGTCCTTCAGATCGTTCAGACTTTGACGGAAGTAGTCCTCGTTCGCCGTCACGTTCCCGAGGATGTTCTCTCGTTCGATGATGCCGATACTGGTGAGCGCCAGCGTGGTCGAGAGGGGGTGACCCGCCCAGGTGAAACCGTGCTGAAAGGCCACGTCGCCGTTGTGGAAAGGTTCGGCTAAACGGTCCGAGACGATCATCGCTCCCAGGGGGGCGTAGCCCGCCGTGATGCCCTTGGCGCAGGTGATGATGTCGGGCACGTAGTCATACTTCTGTCCCCCGAACCAGGTGCCGAGACGACCGAAGGCGCAGATCACCTCGTCGGAGACGAGGATGACGCCGTAGCGGTCACAGACGCGACGCACCTCTTGCCAGTACCCCGGGGGTGGTGTGAAGCAGCCGCCGGCGTTCTGCACGGGCTCCAAGAACACCGCGGCCACGGTCTCGGGCCCCTCGCGCAGTAGGGCCTCCTCGATCTGCTGGGCCGACCAGAGGCCGAAGGCCTCGAAATCGTCGGCGTGGACGTCGGCTCGGTAGAAGTTGACGGCGGGCACCTTGACCGCACCCGGCACCAGGGGCTCGAAGGGTTGGCGGTAGTTCTCCAGGGAGGTGATGGTCAGCGCGCCCAGGGTGGTGCCGTGGTACGCGATGTCACGGCTGATGACCTTGTACCGGTCGGTGTCGCCGCGCATCTTGTGGTACTGGCGCGCCAGCTTCCACGCGCTCTCGTTAGCCTCGGCGCCGCCCGTGGTGAAGAAGACGCGGTTCAGGTCACCGGGCGCGAGACTGGCGAGCTTCTCGGCGAGTTCGATGGCCTTGGGGTGGGCGTACGTCCAAATCGGGAAGAACGTCATGTTGTTCATCGACGCGGCGGCCGCCTCGGCGAACTCGGGTCGACCGTGCCCCAGGGCGTTCGTGAACAGTCCGGAAATTCCGTCGAAGTACTTCGTGCCGTTCACGTCGAAGACGTAAGTCCCCTCGCCGCGCACGATGATCGGAATCTCGTGTTGTTCGGAGTAGGCGCCCATGCGCGACATCTGCAACCACAGGTTGCGACGGGCCCGCTCCGAGTAACTATGGCTCTCCTGGTACTCACCACTGACGGCGATACCGTCGGTAAAAATCTCGTCAATACTCATTTGGTTCCCCACGCGTAGGTCTGTTTTGAGAGTTTCAAATACAGAAAGGTTTCCACTTCGGTCACCCCGGGAATACTCCGGATGGAGTCATTCAAGAGGTGCACCAGAGCGTTGTCGTCGAGGGCGATCACCTCGGCGATGATGTCGAAGCTGCCCGCGGTCATGACCACGTAGTTCGCTTCTTCGATGGCCGCAATCCGATCGGCGACCAGTCGGACGTCACCGTGAACTCGGATGCCGATCAGCGCTTCGCGGCCGTAGCCGAGTTGCAGGGGATCGGTGATCGCGACGATCTGCATGACGCCCGCGTCCTTCAGTCGCTGGACGCGCCGACGCACGCCCGCTTCGGAAAGACCGACCTCGTCAGCAATCGCGCCGTAGGGTCGACGACCGTCGTGCTGCAAGAGAGCGATGATCCGGCGATCAATCGCGTCCAGCGAGCCCGGAACGGCGACCAGTTCCACCGGGGAACGGTCGGCATTTTTGGCCGTGGGCTTTTTAGGGTTGGTTGCTGACATTGGTTACTCCCGCTCGGTCGTCTGTAACAACCCGACTGCGGATAGAGCCACTATAGCGGCATTTCACGCCGAATACAGTACTCAATTGTCAATTCTGTGTTAAAAACGCTTGTGAAGAGTTGCTCAAGGCAATATTCTCTGACACAGTGACGGGCGTCGTGACATGGTCGAGACGCGGAGTTAAAGGGGGGCGTGATGCGCCGTTTGGCTAATTTCATCGGGGGCGAGTACGTGGCCCCGCGCAGCGGGAAGTACGTGGAGCTCCTCAACCCCGGCACCGGCGAACCCTTCGCGGAGATGCCGATCTCGGGGGCCGACGACGTGGACGCCGCGGTGGCCAACGCCGCCGGCGCCTTCACCTCGTGGCGTCGTCTGACGCCCTCGCAACGTTCCCTGATGTTGCTCAAAGTGGCGGACATCCTCGAGGCGAACGCCGAGCGGTTGGTGGACGTGGAATCGGAGAATTGCGGCAAGATCATGTCGGTCACCATGAGCGAAGAGGTCCCGCCCATGATCGATCAGATCCGGTTCTTCGCGGGTGCCGCGCGGGTGCTCGAGGGGCGCGCCGCCGCCGAGTACATGGCCGGCATGACGAGTTACGTGCGGCGCGAGCCCCTGGGGGTGTGCGCCGCGGTGACGCCGTGGAACTACCCGATGATGATGGCGGTGTGGAAGTGGGCGCCCGCCCTCGCCGCGGGTAACACCATGGTGATCAAACCCGGGGACACGACCCCCGCCTCGACGCTGTTGATGGCCGAGTTGATGGCCGAGGTGCTGCCGGGGGGCGTGCTCAACGTCATCTGCGGCGACCGCGACACGGGCCGGGCGCTGGTGGAGCACCCGACCCCCGCCATGGCGTCGGTGACCGGATCGGTGCGCGCGGGAATGCAGGTCGCCCAGTCGGCTTCTCAGACCCTGAAGCGGGTGCACCTCGAACTCGGCGGCAAGGCGCCCGTCGTGGTCTTTGACGACGTCGACGTCGCCGCCGCCGCCGCGGGGATCGCCGTGGCCGGTTTCTTCAACGCCGGCCAGGACTGCACGGCGGCGACGCGGGTGTTGGTGGGTCCCCAGGTCTACGGTGATTTCGTGGACGCGCTCGCCGAGGAGGCGCGCCACACGGTGATCGGTCTGCGCGACAACCAGGACGCGCTCTTCGGTCCGGTCAACAACGCCCGGCAGTTCGAGCGCGTGAGTGGCTTCTTGGAGCGCGCCCCGCGCCACGCCACCGTGGCCGTCGGCGGTGAACGAGTGGGGGATACGGGGTACTTCGTGGCCCCCACGGTCGTCGCCGACCTGCACCAGGACGACGAGATGATTCAGTCCGAGATCTTTGGACCCGTCATCACCGTGCAGAAGTTCTCCGACGACGACGAGGCGTTGGCGTGGGCGAACGGCGTGGACTACGGCCTGGCGTCGTCGGTGTGGACCCGCGACCACGGTCGAGCGATGCGCTTCACGCGCGACCTGGACTTCGGGTGCGTGTGGGTCAATACCCACATCCCCATCGTGGCCGAGATGCCCCACGGCGGCTTCAAGCGCTCGGGCTACGGCAAGGACCTGTCGATGTACGGCTTCGAGGACTACACGCGCGTCAAGCACGTGATGCACAACATCGAGTTCTGATGGCCGTCGACACCGGACC
>JAKCEC010000040.1 GCA_021841725.1 Actinomycetes bacterium
CTTCTCCGCCCCGGGTGGCCCCCTCGGCGTGCTGGTCCTGCACGGTCTGACGGGCACGACGTCGAGCGTGATCGACGTCGCCCAGCGTTGCGCGCGGGCGGGCTACACGGTATTGGTGCCACGCCTCCCGGGCCACGGCACCTCGGTGGAGGACATGATGACCACCGGCTGGGAGGACTGGTCGGGGGCGGCGTTGGCGGCCTACGACGAGCTCGCGGCGACGTGCGAACGCGTCGCGGTGTTCGGGCTCTCGGTGGGGGGTGGTCTCGCCGTGCACGTCGCCGCGCATCGCCCTGACGTGGCCGCCCTGGTCTTCGTCAACCCCTACCTCAAGCACCCCGGTCCCGAGTGGGACGACCTCGCCCGGGCCATGCTCGACGCCGGAGTCCTGACCTACGACTCGGTGGGTTCCGACGTCAAGAAGGAGGGGGTCGTCGAGACCTCCTACGATCGCACGCCCATCGGCCCGGCGCTCAGTTGGCTCACCGCGGTGCCCCAGGTCAACGAACACCTCTCGCGCATCACCGCGCCGAGTCTCTTGTTCACGAGCACGGTCGACCACGTGGTCGACGTGGACAACGGCGACGAACTGGTCAACAAGTCCCAGGGGTCCGTTGAACGCGTCTGGCTCGAGAACTCGTTTCACGTGGCCACCATCGACCACGACCGGGAGTTGATCGAGTCGCGCACCCTGGCGTTCCTCGCGGAGCACTTGGGCCGATGAGCGACGCCCTGTCCCGCGACGACGTGGCCAAGGTGGCGCGACTGGCCCGCCTCGTCTTGAGTGAGGACGAACTCGACCTCTACACCGAACAGCTCGGTCAGATCCTCGAACACGCCCGCGACATGAATTCGCTGGACCTCACCGACGTCCTGCCCACCGCGCACCCCTTCGGGGTCACCAACGTGGTGCGCGAGGACGTGGTCACCCCGAGTCTCGATCGCGAGGTGGTCTTGGCGATGGCGCCGCACGCCGTCGACCACCGGTTCGCGGTGCCGCGCATCCTCGGCGAGGCGCCGTGAAGAGCGCCACCCAGATCGCCGCCGACGTACGGTCGGGGACGTCGAGCGCGACGGCCGAGCTCGAACGTACCCTGACGGTGATCGAACAGCGCAACGCGGAGCTCAACGTCTTCTTGTACGTCGACGTCGAGGGCGCGCGCGCCGCGGCGGCGCAGATCGACGCGCGCGTCGCGCGCGGGGAGGACGTGGGACCCCTGGCGGGGGTGCCCATCGCGCTCAAGGACAACCTCTGCCAAGTCGGCGTCCCGACGACGTGCTCCTCCAAGATCCTCGACGGCTGGCGTCCGCCCTACAACGCGACGGTCATCGAGAGGCTGCTCGACGCCGGGGCGGTGGCGGTGGGCAAGACCAACCTCGACGAGTTCGCGATGGGCTCCTCCACCGAGAACTCGGCCTTCGGACCCACGCGCAACCCGCTGGACCCCTCGCGGGTCCCGGGGGGTTCCTCGGGTGGTTCGGCCGCGGCGGTGGCCGCCGACATGACCGCCGTCTCCCTGGGCTCGGACACCGGCGGCTCCATCCGTCAGCCCGCCGCGCTCTGTGGACTCGTGGGGGTGAAGCCCACGTACGGCCTGGTGTCGCGCTACGGGCTGATCGCGTTCGCGAGTTCGCTCGACCAGATCGGACCCTTCGCCAAGACCGTGGCGGACGCGGCCCTCGTGCTCGAGGTGCTCGCCGGACACGACGCGAGGGACTCCACGTCGCTCCCCGAACCGGCCCCTCGCCTCGTGGCGCACGTCAACGACGGGGTGGCCGGCCGACGCATCGGTCTCGTGCGTGAACTCTTCGACGGGGCCGACGAGAGCGTCGTCGCGTCGGTGCGCGCCGCCGCGGACGCGTTGCGCGCCGCCGGCGCGGAGGTCGTGGAGGTGTCGATTCCCGAACTCGCCCTGACCCTGAGCGCCTACTACCTGATCGCGCCGGCGGAGGCGTCGTCGAACCTGGCGCGCTTCGACGGCGTGCGCTACGGCCTGCGCGTCAGCGCCGAGGACGTCACCGCGATGATGGAGGCGACCCGGACCGCGGGCTTCGGGGCCGAGGTCAAGCGGCGCATCATGCTGGGCACCTACGCGCTCTCCGCGGGTTACTACGACGCCTATTACGGACAGGCCCTCAAGGTCCGGACCCTCACCATCGACGCCTTCGCCCGCGCCTACCAGCGCGTGGACCTCCTGCTCGGCGCCACCACGCCCAGCGTGGCGTTCGCCCTCGGGGCCAAAACCGCCGACCCGATGACGATGTACCTCAACGACGTCTTCACGATCCCGACCAACCTGGCCGGCGACCCCGCGCTGTCGGTGCCCTTCGGCACCGGGGAGGCGGGCCTGCCCGTGGGGGTGCAATTGTTGGGACCCGGGCGCAGCGAGGCGCGGCTCTTCGCCGCCGCGCGCGTCCTCGAGATCGCCGACGGCCGACCGTGACGTTGCCCGACGGCTGGGAGATGGTGGTGGGCCTCGAGGTCCACACCGAGTTGCTGACGCGCTCGAAATTGTTCTGCGGGTGCGCCAACCACTTCGGGTCCGAACCCAATACCAATATCTGCCCGGTGTGCCTGGGCCTGCCCGGTTCGTTGCCGGTACTCAATCGCGAGGCCGTCGACTTCGCGATGCGCATCGGGATGGCGCTGCACTGCACCATCGCCCCCTCGACCTTTCACCGCAAGAACTACTTCTACCCCGATCAGTCCAAGGACTACCAGATCTCCCAGTACGACCTGCCGATCAACTCGGGGGGCTACCTCGACCTGCCCGACGCCAGCCGGGTCGCGATCGAGCGCGCGCACATGGAAGAGGACACGGGTAAGTCCACCCACCTCGGAGGGTCGGGGCGCCTGGCCGGCGCGGACTCCTCACTGGTGGATTACAACCGCTGCGGGGTGCCGTTGGTGGAGATCGTGTCGGGTCCGGACATCCGCTCCTCGGCGCAGGCGCGCCTCTACGCCGCCGAATTGCGCGGTATCCTCATCGCCACCGGCGCGTCCGACGGTCGCCTCGAGGAGGGATCGATGCGTTTCGACGCGAACGTGTCGGTGCGGCGCCCGGGGGCGCCCTTCGGGACGCGCTGCGAGATCAAGAACCTCAACTCGCTGCGCAGTCTCCAGCGCGCCATCGACTACGAAGCGCTCCGCCAGATCGAGTTGATCGACGGCGGTGGTGTCGTGCGACAAGAGACGCGTCACTGGGACGAGAACCGTGGAGAGACCTCGACGCTGCGGGTGAAGGAGGACGCGGACGACTACCGCTACTTCCGTGACCCCGACCTGGTGGACCTGGCCCCGGATCAGGCGTGGCAGGACCGCGTGCGTGCGGCGTTGGCGCCCATGCCCGCCGCTCGTCGCGCGGCGGTCGTGGCGCTGCTGGCGGCCCCGAGTGAGGCGCAACTCGACGCCGTGGAGGTCGTGATCGACTTGGGACTCGAACGCTACGTGCACGGCGTCGCCGCCGCGGGCGGCGACGCCGCCCTGGCCGTGGCGCGCGTCGCCAACGAACTGGCGGCCGACGTCGATCACGTGGCGAACCTCCCCGTGGACGCCTTCGTGAGTACCCTCGCCATGGAGCAGCGCGGTGAACTCTCGGCCACGCAGGCCAAGACCGTCCTGGGTGAAGTGCTCCGTCACGGCGGGGATCCGCGGGCGATCGCCGCGGCCCGGGGTTTCGAGCAACTCTCGTCCGACACCCTCGGCGCGACCGTCGCGACGTTGATCGCGTCGAACCCCGACGAGTGGTCCCGCTACCGTGACGGCGACGACAAACTGGCCCAATTCTTCATCGGTCAGGTCATGAAGCTCACGCGGGGCCAGGCCAACGGCAAGGCCGTCATCGCCGAATTGCAAGCCCGCCGCTAGGGCGACGTGACGGCCGTCGCGCGCGGGCGCTGAGGGGCTCGGGTGCCGGCGACGGGTCTCTCGGTCGTGGTGGCGATGGACAAGTTCCGTTCGACCGCCACCGCGGCGGAGTTGGCCCAGTCCATCGTGGACCACGGGGGCGCGGGCGTGACCTTCGACGTCGTCGAGCTCTCCGACGGCGGGGAGGGCTTTCGCGCGACGTTCGACGGTGAGGTGGTCACGTTGCGCGTGCGAGGCCCCTGGGGCGACTACCACGACGCGCCGATGACCCTGGTGCGCCGGGGCCCCGACGTCCTCGGCGTCATCGAGGTCGCCGAGATCATTGGTCGTTCGCACCAGTCCGCGCCGACGTCGGCGCAGGCCCTGGCGGCCTCGAGCGCCGGGGTGGGCGACGCGATCCTCGCGAGTGCGCGCTGGGGGGTCACGCGCGTGGTCGTGGGGTGCGGGGGCTCGGCGACCTCCGACGGCGGAGCCGGGTGCTACGACGTGTTACGCGAGCACGCGGCCGCGCCGGTGGCCCTCACGGCCGCGACCGACGTCGACGCGGATTACCTCGGCGCCCTGCGCTACGCCCCGCAAAAGGGCGTGGACGACGAGGACTTGGCGGTGGTGGCGCGTCGGCTCGAGGACCTGGCGACCCGTTTCGAGCGCGACGGTGGTCCCGACGTGCGACGCGTGGCGCGCGCCGGTGCGGCGGGGGGTCTCGGTGGCGCCCTCTTCGCTCGGGGTGCCGACCTGGTGAGTGGATTCGACGAGACGGCCGCGCTCACGGCGTTGCGCGCGCGCCTCGCGACGGCCGCGGCGGTGATTACCGGGGAGGGGCGCCTCGACGCCGGGAGCCTCGAGGGCAAGGTCGTCGCGGGGGTCTGCGCGCTCACCGCGGCGTCCCAGCGCGTGCTGGTGGTGTGCGGGTCGCTCGAGGGGGAGGCGGCGCGCGCGTTGCGACGGCGCTACCCGTGGGTGCGGGTGGTCGACCTCGTGTCGCGCGTCGGCGAGCGCCGCGCCTTCGAGGACACCGCGCGCGCCGTCGGCGAACTCACGGCGCAATTCCTCGCGGGGGCGGACTAGGTCCTCAACACCACGTTGATCGGCTCCTCGCCGCGCTGGAGGCGGTGGACCTGTTCGACGACCAAGCGATTCACCCGCGGGAACATCGCGCTGGTCGCCCCCCCGACGTGGGGCGAGATCAGGACGTTGGGCATCGCGAAGAGGGGATGGTGCTCGGGGAGCGGTTCGGGGTCGACGACGTCGAGGGCGAACCGCAGACGCCCGCTCGACGCCTCGGCGACCACCGCGTCGGTGTCGACGACGGGTCCGCGGCCCACGTTCACGAGGAGGGTGTGGTCCTTCATGCGCGAGAGGAACGTCGCGTCGACCAGTCGCGTCGTCTCGGCGGTGAGGGGCAAGGAGACCACCACGATGTCGGCGCGGGGTAACAGGGTGGAGAGCTCGCCCCACGCGTGCACCTCGACGTCGTCGACCCGCCGCGCGCGACGCGCGACGCGCACGAGATTCACCTCGCAGGGGAGCAGTCGGGCGGCGATGGCGCGACCCACCCCGCCGTAACCCACGAGCAGCACGGTCCGGTCGGCCAGGCTCTCGTGGAAGGCGAAGGACCACGCACCGCGCTGCGCCGCGCGGACGAAATCGGGCAGACCCCGTTGCGCGGCCAGGGTCAGGGCCACGGCCAGTTCGGCGGTCGAGGTCTCGTGTACCGAGGCGGCGTTGGCGTAGACGACGCCGGGCGGGAGGACCTCCGCGATCCCGTCGAAGCCGATGGACTGGCTCTGGACGAGCCGGGTGCGCACCCCGGCCAGGTGGGCCAAGCGCGCGCGCTCCATGAGGTAGCCCGGGACCACCAGGTCAATCCGTTCTCGCGGCGCCGGCCCCGCCAGGTCCCAGCGCACGACCTCCACGGCGGGCGCGAGGGCCCCCAGCGCGTCGGCCAGGTACTCCTCGCACACACTGACGACGAGGGGGGAACTCACGCGACGAGCCTATCGAAGGGTGCTGCGGCGCGGGGTCGGGGACACCGGGGCGACCGGGTCCCCTGTCTAAACTTCTGGCTATGACCAGTGACCCTTCATCCGCCCGGGACGCCACCGCGTCGGGCCCGCGGACCTTCGAGGACATCCTGTCCTCGAACCCCGGACGCGACGTCCAACGGGTGGGGACCGCCCGGTTCCTCGGCCAAGACGTCTTCAAGATCCACGACCCGGTCTGGGCCGTGGTGGGCAACCTCGGTGACTCCCAGTGCTACCTCGGCGTGAACGAGAAGGTGACGGCGGTGCAGGCGGCCATGGCGCGACGCATCGCCGACGCCGACCTCGCGGTGCGCCTGATCGCCCCGACGTTCACCGTCGGTGTCTCGGACGGACAACTCAATGGCACGCCCGAGATGCGCTTCTCCCTCGTGGGGCGCGAGCTCGTGCACGACGCCGTGGCGGTGCACGTGGCGGCCAATCGCGTCGCCGGGTTGATCGCGGTGGTCGCGTGCGACAAGCCCCCGGTCGGCACAGTGGCGGCGCTGCTCGAGCACAACGTGCCCGCGGTCATCTTGTCCGACGGGTCGATCGCGCCGGGCCACGACCCCCACACGGGCGCCCCCATCGACTTGGTGGACGCGTTTCAGGCGGCGTCGAGTCCCGACGTCGCCGCGCGCACCGAGATCACCCTGCACGCCTGTCCGGGGCAGGGCAGTTGCGGGGGGATGTTCACCTACAACACCATGCAGACCTTCATCGGGGTCCTCGGCCTCGAGCCCCTGCACATGGTGGCGCCGACGTCCCAGGACCCGCGTCGACTCGAGGAGTTCCCCGACGAGTTGGTCGATTGTCTGTTGACGATGGTCGCGCGCGGCATCCGCCCGCGCGACATCGTGACGCCGGCGTCGCTGCGTAACGCCCTCACGGTCGCCATCGCCATGGGCGGTTCGACCAACGTCATGTTGCACAGCGTGGAGATCGCGCGCGCCGCGGGCTGGGACCTGTGGAACGACGTCCTCAGCCAGGACGAGTTCAACGAGTTGTCGCGCCGTCTACCGGTCATCGTCAACATGCGTCCCTTCGGGGCCTACTCCATGGTCGACGTCGAGGCCTCGGGGGGTCTGCCCGCGGTGGTGCGTGAATTGCTGGGCGCCGGCTACCTCGACGGCTCGACCCTCACGTGCACCGGGGAGACCCTCGCCCAGCAGGTCGAGCGCCTGGCGCCGCCGGCGCCGGACCACCGCGTCATCTATTCGACGGAGCACCCCATCAAGGACACCGGCGGCCTACGGCTCCTGCGCGGCAACCTGGCGCCCGACGGCGGGGCCATCTTGAAATTGGCGGGCGTCGAGAGCGGCATCGTCGACGGGGTGTTCACGGGCACGGCGCGCGTGTTCAACAGCGAGCGCGAGGTCATCGCCGCACTGGACGAACGGGCGCAGGACTTCCGCGACAACGACATGGTGGTCATCCGCTACGAGGGGCCCCGCGGAGCGCCCGGCATGCCCGAGATGCTGGACCCGACCTCCAAGATCACCACCATTTGCCGTCAGCGGGGCATCACCATCGCCCTGATGACCGACGCGAGGTTCTCGGGGGGCTCGGTGGGCCTGGTGATCGGTCACGTCGCGCCCGAGGCGTTCCTCGGCGGTCCGATCGCGCTCGTGCACGACGGCGACACCATCGTGGTGGACGTGAACCGCGATCGGATTGACTGCCAGGAACTCGCGGACCCCGCCGAGGCGCAGCGACGTCGCGGCGTCTGGGAGGCGGCCGTGGCGTCCAACGCGGGACGCCATCCCGACGCGACCCCGGTCACGCACCGCGTCCTGGCGCGCATGCGCGCCAGCGCCCAACCCGCGTTGCGCGGCGGGGGCATGAACGCGGATTAGCGCGCCGACGCTCGGGTGCGGTGGCGTCGTCGCGGGGTGCGGTTGTGCGCGGGCCGCGACGTGACTATATTGGGGTCGTGACTTTCCGCGACTCCATTCTCGAGGTAGTAGTAGGCGCCAGGCGCCGGTAGTCACGCATTGTCGTTTACCGGAGGCCTCCCAAAATGGGAGGCCTTTTTCCATATCTAACCCCAAAGGAACATTGTGCAACTCACCGGAGCGCAAGCCCTCATCAAGAGCCTGGAGATGGAAGGCGTGGAGGTCATCTTCGGCCTGCCCGGCGGCGCCATCCTGCCCGTCTACGACCCGTTGATCGATTCGAGCATCCGCCACGTGCTGGTGCGACACGAACAGGGTGCGGGCCACATGGCCGAGGGGTACGCGTTGGCCACCGGCCGCCCCGGTGTCGCCATGGTGACGTCGGGTCCCGGCGCGACCAACATCGTGACGCCGATCGGTAACGCCCACATGGACTCGACCCCCCTGGTGGTGATCACCGGTCAGGTGTCCTCCGCGGCCATCGGGACTGACGCCTTCCAGGAGTGCGACATCACGGGCATCACGATGGGCATCACCAAGCACAATTTCCTGGTCAAGAGCGCCCACGACATCCCGCGCGCCGTGGCCGCCGCCTTCCACATCGCCACCACCGGCCGTCCCGGTCCAGTGCTGGTGGACATCCCCAAGGACATCGCCCAGTCGACGATGGAGTGGTGGTACCCGGCGTCGGTCGAGGACCTCGACCTGCCCGGCTACCACCCCGTGGTGGAACTCGACGTCGACGCGGTCCAACGGGCGATAGAGATGATCGCCGCCGCCGAGCGGCCCGTGCTCTACGTCGGGGGTGGGACCCTCAAGTCGCGGGCCTCCGCGCAGTTGCTCGCCTTCGCCGAGCGTACGGCGATGCCGGTGGTGACCACGCTCATGGCGCGCGGGGCCTTTCCCGATTCACACCCCCAGCACCTGGGCATGCCGGGCATGCACGGCATGTACGCGGCGGTGACCGCCATACAGAAGTCGGACCTGCTGATCTCCTTGGGCGCACGATTCGACGACCGGGTCACCGGCAAGATTCCCGCCTTCGCCCCCTACGCGCGGGTCATCCACGTGGACATCGACAAGGCGGAGTTCAATAAGGTGCGCGTCGCCAACGTGGCCATTCGCTCCAACGTCGCCGCCGTGCTCGAGGCCTGGGACGCCGCGCAGGTCGTGCCCCGGAGCCTCGACGTGTGGTGGAAGGAGATCGACGCGTGGCGCGAGAGTTACCCGCTGGTCTACGACGAACCCAGTGATGAGGGCCTCCTGCGCCCCCAGTTCGTGGTGGAGTCGATCGCCCGGGCGTCCCAACCCGGCACCATCGTCGCCTCGGGCGTGGGACAGCACCAGATGTGGGCGTCGCAGTTCTGGAAGTTCGAGGAGCCGGGGACCTGGGTGAACTCGGGTGGGGCGGGCACCATGGGCTTCGGCGTCCCCGCGGCCATCGGGGCCAAGGTCGGGCGACCCGACCGGGTGGTCTGGTGCATCGACGGCGACGGGTGTTTTCAGATGACTGCC
>JAKCEC010000041.1:0-4250 GCA_021841725.1 Actinomycetes bacterium
TCGACGGGGTCACGTGCGCGGAACCCGAGGGGGCCTTCTACTGTTACCCGAACGTGACGGGTCTCTTGGGCCGGGAACTCGGTGGGCGAGTGGCGACCAGCTCCGCGGAACTGGCGGCGTCGCTGCTCGAGACGATCAAGATCGCGGTGGTGCCGGGCGAGGCCTTTGGCACGCCCGGCTACTTCCGCCTGTCGTACGCCCTCGGCGACGCCGACCTGGCCGAGGGCCTCGAGCGCCTGGCGTCACTGGTCGCCGCCGGTTGAGAACCCCGTAGGCTTTATTCACCCCCAACGAAAGGACCCACCCCCGTGGCCCGTGTCTTAGTTACCGAAGAAATCGCCGCGTCCGGCCTGCAGGAACTGCGCAACGCCGGCCACGACGTGGACGTGCAACTGGGGCTCTCGCCCGAGGCCCTGATTGAGGCGGTGCGCGGCGCGCACGCCCTCATCATCCGGTCCGCGACGCAGGTCGACGCGGCCACGCTCGAGGCGGCCCGTGACATGGTCGTGGTGGGACGCGCCGGTATCGGACTCGACAACGTGGACGTGACCAAGGCCACCGAGCTGGGCGTCATGGTGGTCAACGCCCCCGTCTCGAACATCCTGTCGGCGGCGGAACAGACGCTGGCGCTCCTGCTCGCCCAGGCGCGCAACATCCCCCAAGCCCACTCGGCCCTCAAGGAGGGCAAGTGGCAGCGTTCGAAGTGGGAGGGCGTCGAGCTGCACGGCAAGACCCTGGGCATCATCGGACTGGGCAAGATCGGTGCGCTGGTGGCCCAGCGCGCCCACGCCTTCGGGATGCGTCTCGTGGCCTACGACCCCTACATCACCGAGGAGCGCGCCCGCCACATGGGCATCGAGGCCGTGTCGCTCGACGACCTGCTGGCCCAGAGTGACTTCATCACCATTCACCTACCCAAGAACAAAGAGACCACGAATCTGTTGAACGCGCAGACCCTCCAAAAGACCAAGCAGGGCGTGCGCATCATCAACGTGGCGCGTGGGGGCATCGTGAACGAGGCCGACCTGGCCGACGCGATCCGCAGCGGACACGTCCAGGGCGCCGCGCTCGACGTATTCGAGAAGGAGCCCACCACCGAGTCCCCCCTCTTCGATCTGCCGTCGGTCGTCGTGGTGCCCCACCTGGGGGCCTCGACCGTCGAAGCGCAGGACAAGGCGGGGATCACGATCGCCGAGCAGGTGCAACTAGCACTGGCGGGGGACTTCGTGCCCTTCGCGGTGAACGTGGCCGCGGGCGAGGTCTCGAACGTCGTGCGCCCCTTCATGGGGCTGGCCGAGTTGCTCGGTCGCTTCATCGGGGGCCTGCTCGACGGTGAACCGGCCGACCTCGAGGTGATCTACCAGGGCGAGATCGCGGGGTCCGGCACCAAGATCCTGACCCTGAGCGCCCTCAAGGGGCTGCTGGTGGCCACCGGCCACGCGACGGCGTCCTTCGTGAACGCCCCCCAGATGGCGGCCGACCACCACCTGACCTTCAGCGAGATGTCGACGCACGAATCGCCGGAGTACGTCAACGTCATCACCGTGCGCTCGGGTCAGCACGCCGTGTCGGGCACGCTCATGACCGTGGGTACGCGCGTCGAGACGCGCATCGTCAGCGTGGACGGACACAGCGTGGAGATCGCCCCGGCCGCCTCCATGCTGGTGGTGCGCAATAACGACCGCCCCGGCATGATTGGCCTGGTCGGCGTGGCGTTGGGTGAAGCGGGCATCTCGATCACCTCCATGGCGGTCGGGCCCGACCACCACCGCGGCACCGCGTTGATGGTCATGTCGACCGCGTCACCGGCGCCGACGTCGGTGGTGGAGAAGGTGCGCGAGACCGACGGTATCCTCGACATCCACCTGATCGCCCTACGCTGAGTCCTCGCGGGCGGCGTCGCTCGGCGGCGTCGCACCGCGCAGTTCGAAGCGCAGGCGTAGGCCGCCCAGGGGACTCGGGGCGAGGCGCAGCGTGCCACCCAAGGTCGTCACGATGTCGTGCATGATGCTCATGCCCAGCCCCGTGCCGCCCGACTCGCGCGAACGCGCCGGGTCGAAACGCTGGAATTGACGGGTGTCGCGCGCGTACGCGTCGGGCGGCAGTCCGGGCCCTCCGTCGTCGACGACGAGTACCGCCACGGGCCCCGCGGTGTCGAGGGTCACCGCCACCGGGGCGTCGGGGGGCGTGTGACGCGCGATGTTCGAGAGTGAATTGTTGATGAGTCGCTCGACGTACTCCTGACGTCCGGTGATCCACACGCCGGGGGTGATGCGCGTGGCCAGTGATCGGTCAGGGTGATCGACCCGGAAGTTCCCGAGGGCGTCGGCGAGCACGCCACTCAACGAGACCGCGCCGAGGTCGCGCGCCTCCGCTTCACGCACCTCGGTCGAGAACAGGAGGTCGGTGACCAGGGTGTCCATGCGCGTGACCTCACGGCGGACCCGCTCGAGGGCGCGCGTGCGCATCGCGTCGTCGAGGTCGGGTCGCTCCAGGATCTCGCTGTAGCCCTTGATCACCGTGAGGGGGGTGCGCAGTTCGTGGGAGGCGTCGCCGATGAACCGTTGCATCTCGCGGATCGAGCGTCGCTCGGTCTCGATGGCGCGCTGCAGGGACCCGACCATCGTCACGAGGGACGTGCGCAGCTCGCGCATCTCCGGGCCACCGGATTCGGGCGGGACCTGGGTGGTGTCGTTGCCGTGGGCGATCTCACCGGCGAAGTGAATAAGCCTCTTGATCAGGTGGATGTCGCGGTTGGTGAAGAGGTAGGCGATGGCGATGCTCAAGAGCGCGGCCAACACCCCGACGAGGGCCACGTTGCCCTCGAGCCGGTGCGCCGCGTTGGCGATGGCTTGCGTCGACGCGGCCACCACCAAGTAGGACCCTCCCGCCGCGCGTTCGGTGCGGTAGCGAAAGCCGGGCAGGTCCGCGCTCGAGCGCACGGCGGTGAGCGAATGCTCCAAGTCGTGCAGACTCGGGGTCGCGGTGAGGGCCACGTTGCCGGCGTTGACCTGGGTCACCGTGCCGTGTGAATCCACCAGGTCGATGGTCAGGTCGTAACTGTAGGTCTGGACCACGTTGAGCGCCGCGATGGCGGCGTCACTGGGGTGACCGACGCCACTGGAGATGACGGCGTTGATCTCCGCGTCGATCACTTTGTACTGCGACTGCGTCGAGTCGTTGACCGCGAACCAGCCGACGAGCAGCGCCGTCACCACCGTGACGGCGATCAACAAGACGGTGAGGCGGACCGAGAGTTTCACCCGTGGGCGGAGGGGGTGATCATCTTGAATCCCACGCCGCGCACGGTCGTGATGGGCGTGAAGTTGTCGCGGTGCACCTTACGGCGCAGGTAGGAGATGTAGGTGTCGACCACGGTGGTCTCGGTCTCGAAGTCCATCCCCCAAATATCGCGCAGGAGTTGCTCGCGCGTGACGAGGCGGTCGAGACGCCCCATCAACATCTCGAGCAGGCGGAATTCGGTCGCCGAGAGTTCGATCGCCTCACCGTCGTAACTGACCTCGTGGCGGTCGGTGTCCATGAGCAGGGGCCCGCACGAATAGGTGAGGATCTCGTCGCCCACCCCCTGGGTGCGCCGCAGGATGGCGTGGACGCGCAACAAGAGTTCCTCCACGCTGAAGGGCTTGCGCACGTAGTCGTCGGCGCCGTAGCGCAGTCCGCGCGCGATGTCCTCGGAGGCGTCGCGCGCCGACAGGAGCAGTACCGGAGTATTCGCGTCGGACTTGCGCACGGTCTCGAGGAACTCGAAGCCGTCCATGACGGGCATGTTGATGTCGACCACGCAGAGGTCGACGCGCTGGCGTCGCCAGATGTCCAGGGCTTCGCGCCCGTGGGCGGCGACTTCCGTCTCGTACCCGGCGAAACGCAGCGTGTCACTCAAGAGGTCGCGCACGCCCGATTCATCGTCGACTATCAGGATGGTCGTCATCGGGGAAACTCCATAGGAGGAGCGTAACGCCCGGCGCGCGCGCGGAGGGGGCGAACCAGCGGGCCGTCGCGATTCTCATCGCTCTCGTGACGTTCTCACATCGTTTTCTAAGGACCCGTCCCTATAGTGGGGGAGGACAAGGAGTGGGCGTGAGTAAGTGGGCCGGGCGTGCGATGGTGGCACTGGCGGTGATGACGACACTCGCCGTCGCGGCGCCGAGCGCCGGTGCGGACCCGTCGCACCCGGTGATGACGATGCCGCAGTACCGGGTCGCCCTGCACGCCTACCAGGTGGCCACCGA
>JAKCEC010000041.1:4260-9238 GCA_021841725.1 Actinomycetes bacterium
CTGCATCGCCAGATCGACGTCGCCAAAGCCGACGAACTCGCGGCGATGGCCGCCGCGACGTCCCCGGCCGACGTCTACCTGGCGCGCGCCGACTTCAATCAGGCGCGCACCACCGACATCGCGGATTGGCAAGCGGCCCTCGCCAAATTAGGTCCGCCACCGCGCTCGCCACTGTTGCCGCCGCTGAGCACCACGACGACGACCTCGCCCTCACTGCCCTCCGGCGACTGATCGCACGAGCGCTCGTCGCGCGGCGCGGCGCCCACTGACGAGCGCGCCCTGTATCGAGGGCGTCTGCAGGAAGTCCCCCGCGACGATCACCCCGTCGCGCTCCGATGAGCGGTGTAGGTCGAGGGGCAGGCCCAGGACCGGTAGGGCTTTCGCCACGACGTCGCGGGCGATCAGGTCCACCTCACGGACGGGGACGCCGTAGAGGCGAGCGACGTCGTCGCGCACGGCGGCGTCGTGGTCGGCCGTGAACTCGCCGTTGGCGCTGGCGCCGATGAGCGAACGACCGAGGGGCGCGCGTTCGGGGGCCGCGCTGGCGAGGTCTAACGCGCTCGAGAGGAACCGGCGTCGCGTGTCGATACGCAGCTGGGTGGCGTCAGGGACGCGCGGGAGGGAGAGCCACCAGGTCGTCTGCGCTCGCCACCCGGGGTCGGGGATCGCCAGGAGTGAATGGGCGCTGGTGGCGTCGGTCGCGACGATGACCGCTCGCGCGTCGTAGCGGGCGCCCTCGGTGTGCACCGAATGGGCGCTGACCCGGCGAACGGTCTCCCCGAGGCGGAGGGTCGTCGACGTCAATCGCGACGCGAAGGCGTCGGCCAGCGCCGCGACGCCGCGGGGGTGAGTGCCCGGGCGACCACGCGTGAAGCTCTTAAGGACCAGGGCACTGTAGTGCCACGACGTCGCGAGGTCGTCGTCGAGGAGCGTGCCGCGCAGGAACGGTGCGACGACGCCGTCGATGGCGCGCTCGCTCACGCGCAGGCGCCGCAGGGCGTCACGGGTGGCGAGGTCGGGTCCCTTGACGATGGCGGCGGCCGAGGAGAAGCGCAGTACCCCTAACGCGAAGCCGAGCTTGAGCGCGTCGGTGACGCCGAGGTCGGGGTGGCGCAGCGCGGTCCAGGCGCGGCGCGGATCCCGGCGCGGATCGCCGAGTTCGAAGGACGTGTCCCCGTCGGTGAAGCGCACCACCGACGAGAAACGGCGAAGGTCGAAGTCGTCCATCACGCCGGAGGCCGCCAACTCGGGGTACGCCGGATTGATCAGCTGAAAGCCCCGGTCGAGCACGTGCCCGTCCACCTCGCGCGACGCCAAGCGCCCGCCCACTCGCGGCGACGAGTCCACGAGCACCACGCG
Source organism: Actinomycetes bacterium (assembly GCA_021841725.1). Classification (GTDB taxonomy): domain Bacteria; phylum Actinomycetota; class Acidimicrobiia; order Acidimicrobiales; family RAAP-2; genus RAAP-2. The sequence goes on from JAKCEC010000041.1 coordinate 5,620, forward strand.
CCGTCCCGCGTCATTGAGAACGTGGGCCGCGCGCAGACCCGCGAGGCCCGCGCCCACCACGATGACGTCGGCGTCGTCGCTCACGGTGGTGGGGGGAGCGGACTATTCCGCCAGGGCGGTGTCGATGCGGCCCATGACCTCGTCGTTCAACAGTTCCAGCGCGTCGAGCGCGGCCATGTTGTCACGTACTTGGGCGGCGGACGAGGCGCCGGTGATGACGCTCGACACGCGGGGGTTCTTGACGCACCAGGCGAGCGCCAGGTGCGACAGCGAGACGTCGAGCTCGTGGGCGATGGCGAGGAGCCGGTCCACCTTCGCGAGCGACTCCGGTCTCGTCATCGACGCGCGGAGCCACTCGTAGCCCGGCAGCGTGGCGCGGGACCCCTCGGGTATCCCTTGCTGGTACTTGCCGGTCAAGAGGCCCGAGGCCAGGGGCGACCAGATGGTGGTGCCCAGGCCGATGTCCTCGTAGAGTCGCGCGTACTCCTTCTCCACTCGCTCGCGGTGCAGGAGGTTGTACTGGGGTTGCTCCACGATCGGCTTGTGCAGGTGGTGGCGCTCCGCGATCTCCCAGGCGGCCCGGATGTCGTCGGCCGACCACTCCGAGGTACCCCAGTACAGGGCCTGGCCCCGACTGATCATGTCGCTCATCGCCCAGACCGTCTCCTCGATCGGCGTCGTGCGGTCGGGGCGGTGGCAATAGACGAGGTCCACGAAATCCAGCCCGAGGCGCTCGAGGGAACCCTCGATGGCCTGGGTGAGGTACTTGCGGTTGAGGGTGTTCTTCATGTTGACCACGTCGTGCAGGCCCCAGTAGAGCTTGGTGGAGACCACGTACTCGTGACGGCGCCAGCCGAGCTCGCGAAAGGCCGCGCCCATGACCCGCTCGGATTCACCCTCGGCGTACCCTTCGGCGTTGTCGAAGAAATTGACGCCCGCGGCCCGGGCGACCGACAGACACTCCGCGGCCTGGGTCGCGGTCTCGAGCTGGTTGGTGTTAGCGAAGGTGACCCAGCTGCCGAAGGACAGCACACTGACCCGCAATCCCGACCGGCCCACGCGACGATATTGCATCTCTGACATCTTGCCTCCTACGAATGACGTTCGTAGTAAAGGCTACGCGACAACCTTGCGCGGGACGTCGGGCCAGTGCTCGAAGGAGACGGGATCGGCGGCGGGTTTCTTGACCAGCGCCACGACGCCGGCGATGGCGGCCCCGATGAGGAGGAGTACCAGAAGCTTGAGGAGGATTTTAAGGAAGCCCATGAGACTCACTGTACCGCTCCCCCTGGACACCGGGCCGCCGCGCGGTACAATGGGACGATGACCAGTGAATGCCGCGAGCTTCTTCTTCGATAGGGCGAGTATCCACTCGCCCGTCGCCCCCGCTCCCGCGGGGGTTTTTTGTTTCTCGCGGTCGACACAGAGGAGAGGAATGTTATGCGCCCACATCCCCAGCAGCCGAGTCCGATGGCTTTCCACAAGTACCGCGCGACGGTGCCCGTGGACCTGGTGGACCGCACCTGGCCGAATAATCGCCTCGTCAAGGCCCCGATCTGGTGCAGCGTGGACCTGCGCGACGGCAACCAGGCGCTGATCGACCCCATGGACCTGGAGCGCAAGAACGTCATGTTCGCCCAGCTGGTGGCCATGGGCTTCAAGGAGATCGAGGTCGGGTTTCCGTCGGCGTCGCAACCCGACTTCGACTTCGTGCGCCACATCATCGAGAACGACCTGATACCCGCGGACGTGACGATACAAGTCCTCACGCAGTCGCGTCCGGACCTCATCCGGCGCACCTACGAATCTCTCCACGGCGCGCGTCGGGCCATCGTGCACTTCTACAACTCCACGTCGACCCTGCAGCGCCGGGTCGTCTTCAACCTCGACCGGGCGGGGATCAAGCAGATTGCCCTGGACGCGGCACAACTGTGCAAGAGCCTCGAGGACACGTCGCCGTCGACCGAATTCGTCTACGAGTACTCGCCCGAGAGTTTCACGGGCACCGAACTGGACTACGCCCTGGAGGTCTGTAACGAGGTCCTGGCCGTGATCGACCCCACGCCGCAGCGTCCGCTCATCTTGAACCTGCCGGCCACGGTGGAGATGTACACCCCCAATCTCTACGCCGACGCCATCGAATACTTCCTTCGTCACGTGCACCGTCGTGACGCGGTCGTCTTGTCGCTGCACCCCCACAACGACCGCGGGACCGGCGTCGCCGCCGCGGAACTCGGCGTGCTCGCGGGCGCCGACCGCGTCGAGGGGACGCTCTTCGGCAACGGGGAGCGCACCGGCAACGTCGACGTCGTCAATCTCGCCCTCAACCTGTTCTCCCAGGGAGTCGACCCCGAGCTCGACGTACGCGACATCGACAAGGCGCGCCACGTGGCCGAATACGCCAATCGCCTGCCCATCCATCCTCGTCACCCCTACGTGGGTGAATTGGTCTACACGGCCTTCTCCGGTTCTCACCAGGACGCGATCAAAAAGGGCATGACCGCCATCGGCGACACCTACGACGTGTGGGAGGTGCCCTACCTGCCGATCGACCCCAAGCACACGGGGCGCACCTACGAGGCCATCATCCGGGTCAACTCCCAGTCCGGCAAGGGGGGCGTGGCGTACCTGCTCTCGTCCGAGCACGGACTGGACCTTCCCCGGGCGATGCAGGTGGAGTTCTCCCAGCGGGTCCAGAAGCTCACCGAGGCGTCGGGTACCGAGATCACGCCCGCGGAGATATGGGAGGTCTTCACCACGACCTACCAACCCGAGAACCCGGCGATTCAATTGATATCCAGCGAGGTCGCGGCCGATCAACATCAGACCCGGATCTTCGCGCAACTCCTGGTCAACGGGCAACACGTCACCGTCAAGGGTGAGGGTAACGGACCCATCGACGCGCTCATGTCGGGCCTGCGTACCGAACTCGACGTGAACTTTAACGTGCGCGACTACACCGAGCACGCGCTCACGGCGGGCTCGGGGGCGTCGGCCGTGGCCTACGTCGAGGCCGAGGGAGCCGACGGCGCGACGTGGTGGGGGGTGGGCATGAGCTCCTCCATCTTGGACGCGTCCCTCGAGGCGGTCATCTCCGCCGCGAACCGGCGTCGCTGAGCCCGTCGCGTCGCGACCTCGGGGTCGGTGCGAGCGGGTGCGTCCGCGGGACGCGCCAGGGCGCGTGACGCAATCGTCATCAAAAAAAATTGCGAGGAGCGATTCGCCACTCGCCGTGCAGTCCTAGGCTGGTGGTGTGTCCCCCACCTTTTTCGCGCTGATCTCTTGGACGGCGGTGGGGGCGGGGACCTTGTCCATGTGGGCCCAGTTTCGACGGGTCACGACCCAGGGGATCGACGGCGTGTCACTGGCGACCTGGCTCATGTTTTCCCTGCTCAGCGGGTTCTGGATGGCCTACGGTGACCTGAGCGCGCACTCATTGGCGATCTTTGCGGGCAGCGCGTTGGCGTGGCCCCTGCAGTGGTTCATCGTCGTGCGCCTCAAGCCGTGGCGGCGACGTCGCGGTTCGAGTCAGGCCCTCGCGCTATTCGTGGCCACCTGTGTGGTGCCGGGCCTCGTCGGCGGTTGGGCGTGGTGCGTGTACGGGTCGGGGGTGGCGATG
>JAKCEC010000042.1 GCA_021841725.1 Actinomycetes bacterium
GAAGGGTCGGCGCGGTCAGGCGGGCGTGAGGACGGCGTCGACGTCGCGTCACTCGACGCCGTGGTCGCGGCCCTGCGCGCGAGCGCACTCCCGTGGGCGTCGACGAGCGCCGCGCAGCGCGCGGCGATCGTGACGCGCGCGCTGGCGGACACCCGCGCGGTGGCCCCGGCGTGGAACACGGCGGCGTGTCGCGCGAAGGGACTCGATCCGACGGGCAACGACGCGGGGGAGGAACTGCTCGCGGGCATCGGGATGCTGGTGCGGGCCCTGAGCGACTACCGCCGCGCCCTGCGCGACATCGCGCGCACCGGACGACCGCAGTTCCCGGGTCGGGTGCGCCGCCGCGACGGGCGCCTCGTCGTGCGCGTGCTGCCGAGTTCGTTGTTGGACCGTGTCATCTACACCGGGGACCGCGCCGAGGTCTGGATGGAGCCGGGCGTCGACCGGGCCGCGCTGCGCGCGACGCAGGCCGCGGCGTACCGGCGCCCGCGGGAGCACGTGGGGGTGACCCTGGTGCTGGGCGCCGGGAACGTGGCGGCGCTGGGACCCAAGGACGCCGTGCACAAGATGATCGTCGAGGGTCACGTCGTGGTGCTCAAGGCCAATGACGTCAACGCCTACCTGGTCGAGTACTGGCGTCGCGCCCTGGCCGCGTTCATCGAGGCCGGGGCGCTGCACATCGTGACCGGTGACGCCCGGGTGGGGGACTATCTGGTGCACCACCCGGGGGTGGACGACGTGCACCTCACGGGGGCGCCCGCCACCTACGACGCGGTGGTCTTTGGCCCGGGCGCCGCGGGCGCGCAGCGCCGCGCTCGCGGGGAGGTGCAGTTGACCAAGCCGGTCAGCGCGGAGCTGAGCAACGTGTCACCCGTGATCGTGGTCCCGGGACGCTGGTCGCGCCGCCAGCTTGACTACCAGGCCCAGCACGTGGCGACCATGCTGGTCAACAACGCGGGGTTCAACTGTCTGACGCCGCGGGTGCTGGTCACGCACCGCGATTGGCCCCAGCGCGGCGAGTTCCTCGACGCCCTCGAGGCGGTGCTGTCGCGGGTGCCCACGCGGCGGGCCTACTACCCGGGGGCCTTCGAGCGTCGTGACGCTTTCGTGCGGGCCCACCCCGAGGCCCGTCGCGTCGGCGCGCACACGCACACGCACATGCCCTGGACGATGATCCGCGACGTGGACGCGTCGCGCCACGACGATATCTGCTTTACGACCGAGGCCTTTTGCGCGCTCCTCGCGGAGACGGCGCTCGAGGCGCCGACGCCCGAGGACTACGTGGCCACCGCGGTCGAGTTCTGCAACGAGGTCTTGACGGGTACCTTGTCGATGACGCTGTTGGTGGACCCGCGCACGCGTCGGCGTCGCACCATGCGCGTCGCCCTCGAGCGCGCCGTCGCCGACCTGCGTTACGGCTGCATCGGCGTCAACGTCTGGCACGCCCTGGGCATTCTGATCGGATCGGTACCGTGGGGGGCCTACCCGGGTCACGAACCCCGCGACATCCAGTCCGGCGTCGGGACCGTGGGCAACGCCCTGATGTTCGCGCGGCCGCAGAAGTCGGTCGTGCGGGGTCCCTTCGTCGCGTGGCCGACCCCGGCGTGGTTCGTCACGCATCGTCGGTCCGGGCGCGCCATCGCCGAGATCTTCGAGGTGCAGTGCACCCTCTCGTGGGCCCGGGTTCCGGCCGCGCTCTGGGCGGCGATCCGTCCCTAGTGACGGCGGTCGCTACGGTTGCAGGGCCACCACGGTGGTGATACCGATGGCGACGCAGACGCTGGGCCGACAGGCCACGTCGGTGAGGTTCGAGGGGACGTAGGTCAAGGCCACGGGTCGCACCCCGTGCGGGGTCCACTGCACCATGTCGGGCGTGGCGTTGCTCCGTTGGCCGACCACGAGACACGCGCTCGTCGTGGCGCACGACAGGGCCGCGGCGTGAAACGAGAGGGGGCTCTGGTGCCAGGTGGTGCTGACCTGCGTGGCCACGGCGGACGCGCTCGCCGTCGTCACCAGCGCGGTGCACTGGGGCGCGCACTGCAGCGAGGTCAGGGACTGCCACGTCGGGGGCGTGGGCACCGAGATGAAGCGGGCGCCACCGTTGAGGGTCTGACGCAGGGTCACGACGTGACGGGCCGAGGAACTGGCGACGAAGCAGTCGGTCACCGCGAGACACGAGAGGGCGGTGTCCGCGACCGACGCCCAGCGCAACGTGCGCGGCGCACTCCACGTGGTGCCCGCGTTGGTCGTGTAGGAGAGGCGCAGCGCGTCGTGCGCGGCGACGTCGAGTACCGCGCATTCGTTGTCGTTGACGCAACTCACGTTACGGATGACCACGCCACCGGGGGGACCCGCCAGTGAGTTGATGGCGCCGTTGTTCGCGTTGATGGCCCAGAGCAGTTCACCGCTCGACTTCGTGCCACCGAAGTAGCAGCGGGTGCTCGCGCAACTCCCCGTGTCGAAAGTGGCCAGGAGGGCGGCCGGTGCGCGCAGCGCCGACCAGAGGCCCTTCTGGTTGCGAATCTGGGCCGTGGTCGAGGGGGCGTTCGCGCCGCCCGACGCCCCGAGCGCGACGCACGTCCCCCCGGTGGTGCACGCCACCGTGGTGAGGGGGGCGTCGAGACTCAGCGAGGGCAGCCCCACCGCGGCGAGGGCGCGGGGTACCGTGGTGCACCCGACGAGCACCAGAGCGCCCGCCAGGAGCGACGCCGCGCGAAGGGCGTGGCGCGGAACGCTGGTGTGTCGACCCATGGAGCATCTTTCGTTGGAGGACCCGGTGCGACAATGCTAGTAAGCGCCACCGAGCCGCCGAGGCGGTCCGCGTCTACCCTGGATTGATGAGTTGGATAGACGTGGCCATCGCGTCGCTCGTCGTGGTCGCCGCCCTGCGCGGGTGGTCCCAGGGTCTCCTGCGTCAGATCGGCGCCCTACTGGGACGCGCCCTCGGTCTCGTGGGGGGCGCGTACGTCGCGGCGAGCGTCGCCCCGCGCATCTCGGCGGTGGGGTGGCGTCCCCTGGACGTGGTGCTGATCATCGTGTTCGCCACGGTGCTGGGCGGTCTCGCGATGCGCTTCGCGGGCGGGGTCTTCTCGAACCGCCTGCGCGAACACCACCTCGGTCTGGTGGATTCGCTCGCGGGGGCGAGCGTCGGTGCGGTCGGGACCCTGCTCGCGTGCTGGTTCGTGGCCGCCCTCCTCGCGGTGGTCCCCTGGGGCTCGCTGAGTCAGTCCATCAACCGCTCCGTGGTCTTGCGTGAGGTGGGGCACGTGCTGCCCGCGCCCCCGGCCATCGCGGGGCGAATTCAGGGGATCCTCGGCCAGTTGAACGTGCCGAGCCTCTTCGCCCGGGTCGTCGCCCCGACGTTACCCGGGGTCGTCCACGGCGTCTTCACGACGCGCCACCACGTCAGCGGCCCCGGCGCCGTCGTCGCCGTCGCCGCGAGCGGGGGCTGCCGGCTCTCCGCCTTCGCCACCGGCGTCGTGGTGGCGCCGGGCGAGGTGGTGACGGTGGCGCACGCCCTCGCCGGACAGCGCTCGGTGGTCGTCGACGGTCACCGCGGTCGCGTGGTGCTCTTCGATCCGCGCTGGGACGTCGCCCTCGTGCGCGTCGGGGGGCTCTCGGCCCCCGCCCTGAACTGGGGGGCGGGGTTGGCCCGCGGTACCCGCGCCACCCTGGTGGGGTACGTGAACGCGGGGGACCGCGTGGCGTCGTCCGCCGTGTCGCTCGGTGCGGTGAGCGGCCCCGGCCGCGACATCTACAGTGGACCGGTCTTCACCCGCACGATGGACGTGGTGGCCACGACGATGAGCCCCGGTGAGTCGGGCGCCCCCCTCGTGGTGTCGGGCGCGTTCGCCGCGCTCGCGGACACGCGCGCCGTCTTCGACACCTCCCTGGTCTACGCCGTTCCCGTCGCGCGCGTACGCGCCGAACTCGCGCGCGCGGGGGCGCGAACGGTCTCGACGGGGCGCTGCGTCAACTGACCGAGCGCACGGCCTCCGCGAGAACGCCCAGGCCGTCCGCGAGCTGTTCGTCGGTGATGATCAAGGGGGGGAGCAGGCGGATGACGTTGCCGTAGGTCCCGCAGGCCAGGGCGATGACGCCGTGGTCGTTGCAGTACTGGACCACACCCTTCGCCGCCGCGGCGTTCGGAGTCTTGGTGCCGGGTTCGACGAGTTCGATGGCGACCATGGCGCCGCGTCCGCGCACGTCGCCGATGATGTTGACGTCGCGCGCCAGGGCGTTGAGGCTGTCGAACAGGATCGACTCGAGTTCGCGCGCGCGTTGGACCAGGTTGCGTTCGCGCATGACGCGCAGCGCCGCCAGCGCCGCCACCGCGGCGACGGGGTTGCCGCCGTAGGTTCCGCCCAGGCCGCCCTCGTGCACCGAGTTCATCAGCTCGGCCCGTCCCGTCACGCCGGCGAGGGGCATGCCGCCCGCCAGTCCCTTGGCGGTGGTGACGATGTCGGGGATGACGCCCTCGTGGTCCACCGCGAACCATTCGCCGGTGCGCCCGAAGCCGCTCTGGATCTCGTCGGCGATGAAGACGACGCCGTGCTGCGTGGTCCACGCCGAGAGCGCGGGGAGGAAACCGTCCGCCGGCACGATGAACCCGCCCTCGCCCTGGATGGGTTCGATGAGGACCGCGGCGACGTTCCGCGCGCCCACCTGGAGCTCAATCTGGTGGATGGCGCGCTGGGCGGCCTCGGCGCCCGTGAGCCCGTCGAGGAAGGGATAACTCATCGGCACGCGGTACACCTCGCCCGCGAAGGGACCGAAGCCGTCCTTGTAGGGCATGTTCTTCGCGGTCAGGGCCATCGTCAGATTGGTGCGACCGTGGTAGGCGTGGTCGAACACGATGACGGCCGGACGTCCGGTGGCGTGGCGCGCGATCTTCACGGCGTTCTCGACGGCTTCGGCGCCGGAGTTGAAGAGCGCCGAGGCCTTCGCGTGCGAGCCCGGCGTCAGCGCGGCCAGCTCCTCGCACACCTCGACGTAGCTCTCGTAGGGGGTGACCATGAAGCACGTGTGCGTGAAGGCGGCCACCTGACGCGACACCGCCTCGACCAACTCGGGGACCGCGTGGCCGATGCCCGTCACCGCGATACCCGATCCGAGGTCGAGGATGTGGTTCCCGTCGACGTCGACGAGGATCGCCCCCTCGGCGCGATCGATGTAGATGGTGAAACCGTTGGTCACCCCGGCGCTGACGACGTGGGCGCGCCGCGCCTGCAGGGCCCGGGACTTGGGCCCGGGCAGTTCGGTGATGACCTGGCGTTCGGTGCCGACCGACGATTCACGTAACGAAACCATTATGAACTCCTCGACGAGGTCCGGGGGTGTCGGACCCTCCCTAGCGTAGTTGCGGTGTTGCGGCGAGGTCCGAGACGGCGAAACGGGTGACCGAGGTCACCCGTTTCGCCACTGGCGGAGGAGGTGGGATTTGAACCCACGGTGCCCGTAGACACAGCAGTTTTCGAGACTGCCCGATTCGGCCGCTCTCGCACCCCTCCGTCCCCGAGTCTACCGCGCCTCGCCGGCCACCCCCCGGGGCGACTCCTAGAGTGCGTCTATGGCCCGGAGCGATGACCAGAGTGAGGACGTGGCGTTCATGAGTCTCGCCCTCGCGGCCGCGCGGCGCGCGGCGGACCACGACGACGTGCCGGTGGGGTGCGTCCTGGTCAGTGGGGGCCGCGTCCTCAGCGTCGGTGAGAACCGTCGCGAATGTGACGCCGACCCCACGGCGCACGCCGAAGTGGTGGCGTTGCGGGCCGCGGCGCAGCGGCGGGGCCGCTGGCGGATGGACGGGGTGACCGCCTACGTGACCCTCGAACCCTGCGTCATGTGCGCGGGGGCGCTGTTGAACGCGCGCGTCGAGCGCGTGGTGATCGCGGCCATGGACGACAAGGCCGGGGCGGTGGGTTCGCGCTACAACCTGCTCGCCGACCCGCGGCTCCTGCACGAGGCCGCGCTCACCTACGACGTCGGGGCCGACGAATCCGCGACGATGCTGCGCGAGTTCTTCCTGGCGCGTCGCGAAGGTCCCGCGACGTCCTCGTGAGGCCGGGCCCGGCGGCCGCGGACGTCGAAAGTTGACTAGTTCCATCGGATTTAGTTAATATTCACTGTCGTGCGACACGGGGTCGCGACGCAGGGTGACGAAGGGGTCAGGGGAGATCGACATGACGCAATGGGGATTTGAGACGCGCCAGTTGCACGCGGGGACGACGCCGGATTCGGCGACCGGCGCGCGCGCCGTACCCATCTACCAGACGGCGAGTTACGTGTTCCGCGACACCGAGCACGCGGCCAATCTGTTCGGTCTCGCCGAACTCGGCAACATCTACACGCGCATCATGAACCCCACCCAGGACGCGTTCGAGCAGCGCATCGCGTCGCTCGAGGGCGGCGTCGCGGCGCTCGCCGTGGCGTCGGGTCAAGCGGCGGAGTCCCTCGCGTTGATCAACCTGGCCGAGAACGGCGGGCACGTGGTGGCCTCGTCCTCGCTCTACGGCGGGACCTACAACCTGCTGCACTACACGCTGCCCAAATTGGGCATCTCGACCACGTTCGTGGAGGATCCCGACGACCTGGGCGAGTGGGCGGCGGCGATCCGCCCGAACACCCGCGCCTTCTACGCGGAGTCACTGGGCAACCCCAAGGGCGACGTCGTGGACTTCGAGGGCGTCGCGCACGTCGCGCACGATCACCGAATCCCCCTGGTCGTGGACAACACGCTGGCCACCCCCTACCTGGTGCGTCCCCTCGAACACGGGGCCGACATCGTGGTGCACTCGGCCACCAAGTTTCTCGGTGGCCACGGCACCTCGATCGGCGGCGTGATCGTCGACGGGGGCACGTTCGACTACGAGGGTTCGGGCCGCTTCGCCGCCTTCACCGAACCCGATCCCAGTTATCACGGGTTGGTTTTCGGACAACTGCCCGCCCCGCTCTTCCCCGCCCGTTTCGTGCTGAAGGCCCGCCTGCAGTACCTACGCGACCTCGGACCGGCCGTGGCGCCGCTTAACTCCTTCTTGTTCCTCCAGGGCATCGAGACCCTGAGCCTGCGGATGGAGCGTCACGTCGCCAACGCCACGGCGGTGGCGCAGTGGCTCGAGGCGCGCGCCGACGTCGCGTGGGTGCGTTACGCGGGACTGGCGTCGAGCCCCTGGCACGCTCGTCAGCAGAAGTACTTACCCCGGGGCGCCGGGGCGATCGTCGCCTTCGGCATCGAGGGGGGCGTCGACGCGGGTCGCCGATTCATCGAGGGACTCTCCATGTTCAGTCACCTGGCTAACGTGGGCGATGTGCGCAGCCTCGCCATTCACCCGGCCTCGACGACGCACTCTCAGCTGACCGAGGATGAGCAGGTGTTGACGGGCGTCACGCCCGACCTCGTGCGACTCTCGGTGGGCCTCGAGTCCCTCGAGGACATTCTGGCGGACCTCGAGGCGGGATTCCGGGCGGCCGAATCCGCGTGACCTCGGCGTCGTCGGGGTACTGGCGCGAGGGCGACGAGCCCGGGCGGCGGCACTTCGCCACCTTCGAGCGCGCGGGCGAGGGCTTCACCCTCGAGGGGGGCGGTCACCTCGATCAGGTGACCGTCGCCTACGAGACCTGGGGTGAGCTCAACGCCGACGGGTCCAACGCGGTGTTGGTGCTGCACGCGCTCACCGGCGATTCGCACGCCGCGGGCCCGGCGGGGCCGGGACACGGCGCCGTCGGTTGGTGGGACGAGATCATCGGTCCCGCGAAGGCCATCGACACCGACCGCTACTTCGTCGTTTGTCCCAACGTGCTGGGTGGTTGTCAGGGAAGCACCGGTCCCTCGTCGCGGGCGTCGGACGGGCGCCCCTACGGCTCGCGCTTCCCCGTCATTACGATCCGCGACCAGGTGGCGGTCGAAGTGGAGCTCGCCGACCACCTCAACATTGCCCGGTGGTCGGGGGTCGTCGGGGGTTCGATGGGGGGCATGCGCGCGCTGGAGTGGGTGGTGGGCTACCCCGAACGCGTGCAACGCGTCGTCGTCCTGGCGGTCGGCGCCGCGGGCACCGCCGACCAGATCGCGCTGTGCTCCCTCCAGGTCCGCGCCATCGAGGCCGACCCCCACTTCGCCGGGGGCGACTACTACGAGACGGGGGACTCCCCGCGCGTGGGGCTCTCGATCGCGCGCGGCATCGGTCAGTTCAGTTACCGGACCTGGACCGAGTTCGAAACGCGCTTCGGGCGTGACGCGCAAGACGACGAGACCGTGCTGGACCGGGGCCGTTACGCCATCGAGTCCTACCTGAGTCACCACGGCGACAAACTGGCCGACCGATTCGATGCCAACAGTTACATCGTGCTGAGCCAGGCGATGAACCATCACGACGTCGGGCGCGGGCGCGGGGGCGTGGTGGCGGCCCTCAAGAACGTGCGCCAGCGCGTGGTCGTCGCCGGGGTCTCCTCGGACCGGCTCTACCCGCGCGAACTACAGGAGGAGCTGGCTCGACTCATCGCGCGCGCGGGTCGCGTGGCGCTCATCTCGTCGCCCGCCGGTCACGACGGCTTCTTGATCGAGTCCGACCAGGTGGGCGCCATCGTCGCCGCCGCCCTGGCCACGGTCGCGTAGCGTCGAGGTCGCGCCCCGCGAAGATCCACCCGAGCGTTCGTGCGACGCTCAGTGGGCGCGGCGCACGTCGCGCCAGCGCACGCGCGAACCGGTGCGCAGGATCGCGCGTCGGTAGACGGTGGACGCGAAGCGGGCGACGACGATCATGCTGAGGAGGGACAGGGCGACCGACAACGCGAACTGCCACCAGGTGACCGCCCCGAATCCGACGAGCACGGGCATGTCGAAGGGGGCGGTCAAGGGGACGTAGGCGAGGATCTTCACCAGTAACGACGGGGTCGCGGCGCCGGCCCCCGTGAGCGCGACGACGTAGCCCAGGATCATCGGCAAGCTGAGGGGCAGCGCCAGGCTCTGCACCTGGTCTTGCCGCTGGGCCATCGACCCCGCGGCGGCGTACACCCAGCAGTACAGGGAGTACCCCAACACCAGCCAGACCAGGGTGCTCATGACCTCGACCAGCCCGGTGCCGCGCACCAGGGTGGACCCCACCGCGCGCGAGAGTACCAGCGCGTAGACGACGATCAACGACGCTTGCGCGAGGGCGGCGAGTCCGATGCCGAGCACCTTGCCGGTGAGGAGCCGGAT
>JAKCEC010000043.1 GCA_021841725.1 Actinomycetes bacterium
GGGGTAGGGCCAGACGAGGACGCTGACCAGCACGGCGAGAAGGGTCGCCCAGACCGTTTTCACGAGATAGACGTTCGCGACCCGTTCGATGTTGGCGCTCACCCGGCGACCCGCCGCCACGACGTCGGGCAACGTCGCGAAGCGGTCGTCGATCAAAACGACTTGGGCGACCGCCCGCGTGGCGGGAGCACCCGTGCCCATGGCGATGCCGATGTCGGCCAGCTTGAGGGCGAGGACGTCGTTGACGCCATCGCCGGTCATCGCCACGGTGTGGCCCCGGGCCTGCAGGGCCGTGACCATCGCCTGCTTCTGCCGGGGCGTCACCCGACCAAAGACGGAGGACCGCTCGAGGATCGGGCCGAGTGCGTCGGGGTCCTCGGGCAGGTCGCGCGCATCCAGGGCCGGTCCCGCGTCCCCCAGGCCCACGCGGGCCGCGATGGCCGCGACGGTGAGGGGGTGGTCACCGGAGATCACCTTGGTGGCGACTCCCTCGGCGGCGAAGTACGCCAGGGTGGCCGCCGCGTCGTCGCGAACCCGTTCGTTCAGGAGGACGAGCGCCGCCGCGCGCACGCCATCGGGTAGGGAATCGTCGGTGAGGCGCGCGTCGGCGCGGGCGAGGACCAGGACCCGCTGACCGGTCGCGGCCAACTCGTCGGCGCGTCGCAGGGTCGCGACCTCGCCCGAGGGCAGCACCATCTCCGGCGCGCCCAGGACCCACGTGCCGTGGTCGGCGAAACTCGCCGCACTCCACTTACGCGTCGAGGAGAAGGGCACCGACGCGTCGCGGGTCCAGTCCGGGGCGCTCGCGAACCGCTGGGCAATCGCGCGCAGGGTCGCGTTGGGGGCCTCGTCACACGACAGCGCCGCCAGGGCCGCTTCCACCGGCCACGTCGGAGAGATCACTTCCACGCGGTCGACGACGACGGACCCGTCGGTCAGGGTTCCGGTCTTGTCGAAACAGACGACGTCGACGCGGGCGAGCACTTCGATCGCGGGGAGTTCCTGGATCATCACGTGCCGGCGCGCTAGCGTCAGGGTGGCGGCGGCGAACGCCACGCTCGTCAGCAGGACCAGGCCCTGGGGCACCATGCCGACGAGTCCGGCGACCGTCCCGCTGATGGCCCCGCGCAGGCCCCGCTGGACGTGCCACTGGCTGACGAGGAGGAGCACCCCGACCGGTACGAGGACCCACGTCAGGTAGCGCAGGACGCGGTTGATGCCGTCCATCAATTCCGAGCGGGTGGGGGTAAAGCGTCGAGCGTCCGCGGTCAGGCGCCGAGCGTAGGCGTCGGGGCCGACCGCCGTCGCCTGGTAGCGACCCGCGCCCGCCGCGACGAAGCTCCCCGAGAGGACGCGGTCGCCGACCCCCTTCTCGACCGGTTCGGCCTCTCCGGTGAGGAGCGATTCGTCGACCTGGAGCCCGCTGCTGAGGCGGACGATCCCGTCGGACACGATCTGGTCCCCCGCGCGCGCGACGACGAGATCGTCGAGGACGACGGCGCTGACCGCGACGTGCTCGTCGACCCCGTCGCGCACGACGCTCACCGAGGGCGTCGTGAGGACGACGAGGCGATCGAGGGTCCGCTTCGCGCGTAGTTCTTGCACGATACCGATGAGGGCGTTGGCCACCAGCACGATGCCGAAGAGGGCGTCCTGCACCGGCCCCACGACGAGGATGGCCGCGAGCAGGGAACCCAAGAGGAAGTTGAACCGGGTCAGGAGGTTGGCCCGGAGGATCTCGCCGACCGTGCGCCCGGTGCGCTCCGCGCCGACGTTGGTCTGTCCCCGCGCCACTCTTCGGGCGACCTCCTCGGCCCGGAGGCCCGTCGTTCGGGTGAGGCCGACCGGCTCGTCGGGGGTCGACGCCCGCGCGAGGCCCGCGGGGCGATCGTCACTCATGGCGGCGTGTCGCGGGTCACCGCATCACCGCGCGCCGCGCGCGCCCTAGTCCCGGTGGACGGCGCGCAGACCGCCCCACGCCAAGGTCGCCGAGTGGGCGGCGAGTCGCTGGGCCTCGTCGGGTGACGGAGTGGGCCACCCCTTCGCCTCTTGTTGCAGGAGCCAGACGATGGCGGCGCCTTCGGCGATCCCCACGATGCCCGCGGCCAGTTGGCGACGGTGGTCGTGGCCGATGGAGACATCGATGTAGGGGACGAGGAAGCCCACCAGGCTCACTTCGATGCGTCGCAGTTCGGTGGCCGTCTCGCCTTCGTGGGAGTGGATGAAGAGCAGACGGAAGGCGTCGGTGTCGTTCACCACCATTTCGAAGTAGACCCGAAAGGCACTCTCGATCTTGGAACGGGGAGTCGTCACCGACGTGACGGCCCGCGTGAGGTTCTCCACCAGGATGGCGCCGGTGTGGGCGACGATCTCGCGGTACAACATGCCCTTGGACTCGAAGTACTGATAGAGGATGGGCTTGGTGAAGCCGGCCGCCTTGGCGATGTCGTCCATCGTCGTGGCCTGGTACCCGCGCTCGGCGAAGACCCCCTTGGCGATCTCGAGGAGTTGCTCGCGTCGCTCGAGGTGAACTGGACGATCGTCGCGTAGCACCATGGGCTCAATCTAATCGTCACCGGCCCGCGTCATCTAGTGCAGGAGTTCGTCGAGCCGGTCGGCGAGATCCTCGAGATTGAAGTGGCGCCGGGCGATGGCGAGGTTCGCGTCCAGGAGGGCGTCGTCGGGGCGATCGAGGAAGGCGCGCAGGCCCGCGACGTCGGTGAGTTCGAAGAATCGGAAGCCGAAGTCCAGGATCTCGCGCGCGACCGGGTAGTGGTGGAGGGCGAGGGGACGCCGGTGGGTCACCGATTCGAGGACCGGATTGCCGAAGCCCTCCCAGGTCGAGGGGACGACCACGACGTCGGCGCCGGCGTAGGCGTCGGCCAGGGTGATCGCGTCGGGGAGAAGGTGGCGCACCGGTACGCGCGCGGCGCGCACGAGGCGATGGAACTCATCCCCGTACCCGTCCTCGGCCGGACCCAGCACCCACAGGACCGCGCCTAATTCCTCGCACAGCGACAGGGCGCCGCCGAGGTTCTTGCGCGCGATGACGCGCGAGGGCAGGACGACCAGGACCTCGCCGTCGAGCTCGAGCGCGTCGCGGGTGACGCGACGCCGTCCGAGGGGGGGCGAGCAGTCGAAGCGGTTGTAGAGGACCGTGGCCTCGATGCCGCGTTCGAGGAGCTCGCGTCGCGACACGTCGTTGATGGTCACGTGGCGCCACCCCGGGGCGTCGCGCGGACCCGCGAGGTGGGCCAGGTGGGGACGCTGCCAGGGGAGGTCGTGGTGGTGAAAGAGGGCGGCCCGGTCCGCGAGGACCTCGTAGAGAACGTCGCGCGCCGCGACGTTGAGCGGTAGCGAGGCCAGGTTCTCCACGATGACGAGGTCGAAGGGGGCCAGGACGTCGCGCAGGTGGGCGACCGCGGGGGCCACCGCGGCGTCGGCCGCCAGCCCCGGCACCACGTGATCGGCGACGCCGCTGCCCGCGACCGTGGTGACCTGGTGGCCCAGTCGCCGCAGCGCCGCAATCCATTTGGCTGACTCGATGGAGACGCCATCGGTGCCCCCGAGGCGAAAGCTGACGACGGCCACGCGCGACACGGTGCCAGGTTAGGCGCCCGGACGATTTGGACCCCGGTGGTAAGGTGGTCCAATTGGCACCGGCGTCGGGCAGGTGGCGTTCCCCCGGAGGATTTTGATGGCAACACGCGCGCTGATTACCGGGATCACCGGTCAAGATGGTTCGTACCTCGCGGAACTCCTGCTGGAGAAGGGCTACGAAGTCTTCGGGTTGGTGCGACGTTCCTCGAGCGAGAACTTCGAGCGCATCAGTCACATCCAAGACCGCCTCACCCTCTTGTCGGGCGACCTGATGGACGAGGTCTCCCTGATCAACGTGCTCCGCGACAGCCGTCCGCGCGAGATCTACAACCTCGCCGCGCAGTCCTTCGTGCAGACGTCCTGGAGTCAGCCCGTCCTCACGTCCGAGACCACCGCGCTCGGGGTGACGCGCATGCTCGACGCCATCCGCATCGTGGACCCCGAGGTGCGGTTCTACCAGGCGAGTTCCTCGGAGATGTTCGGGCGCGTGCGGTCCATCCCCCAGAACGAGGCCACCGAGTTCTACCCCCGGTCTCCCTACGGCGTCGCCAAGGTCTACGGCCATTGGATCACCGTGAACTACCGCGAGAGTTACCAGTTGCACGCCTCGAGCGGCATCTTGTTCAATCACGAGTCGCCGCGGCGCGGTCTCGAGTTCGTCACGCGTAAGGTCACCCACGGCGTGGCCCGCATCAAGGTGGGCCTCGACACCGAGGTGCGACTCGGCAATCTCGACGCCCAGCGCGACTGGGGATTCGCGGGTGACTACGTCAAGGCGATGTGGGCCATGCTCCAACGCGACGAGCCCGACGACTTCGTCATCGCCACGGGCCAGACGCATTCGGTGCGCGAACTCTGTGAGGTGGCCTTCGCCGCGGCCGGACTCAACTGGGAGGACCACGTCAGGATCGACCCCGCCTTCTTGCGACCGGCCGAAGTCGACCTCCTGGTGGGCGATCCGTCCAAGGCGCAGTCGACCCTGGGTTGGAAGTGCGACGTCGATTTCTACGGGCTCGTAGAGATGATGGTGGCCGCCGACCTCGCCGCACTGCGGAGTTAACACCTTGGCGAGCGACCACCCGGTCGTTCGACTGGTCAACGCCGTCGTGATGTCGCGGGGTTTCCCGCTCCTGAGTGGCGTCGACCTCGAACTCGAGCGCGGATCCCTGAACGTCGTGACCGGTGCCAACGGCGCCGGCAAGACGAGCCTCCTGCGATTGCTCGGGGGCCTCGACGCGCTGAGTAGCGGGGCCGGTGAGGTGGCCGGGATCGACCTCGCCCACGGGGACCGGCGACAACTGCGACGACGCGTCGGCTGGCTCGGTCACGAGGGGTCGTTCTACGCCGATTTGAGCGTGCGCGAGAATTTGCTCTTCGCGGCGCGCGCCCTCGCGCGACCCGAGGGGGACGTCGACACGGCCCTGCGTCGCGTGGGACTCGCGCATCGGGCGGCGACGATCACCAAGCAGCTCAGCGCCGGCCAACGTCGCCGACTCGGGCTCGCCTGGCTCCTGGTACGTCGACCCGAGCTCTGGCTGCTCGACGAGCCCTACGCGTCGCTCGACGACGCCGGCCGAGAGTTCTTCGACCACTTGCTCGCCGAGGTGGTGGACGCGGGGGCCAGCGTGGTGCTGAGCGCGCACGACGCCCTGCGTTCGCGCGAACTGCGTCCGCGCACCATCCGTATGGCGGGCGGTCGGGTGGACGGGCCGTGATCCGCATCGCGCGACTGGTCGCCGCCAAGGACCTGCGCATCGAGGCGCGCAGTCGCGTCCTGCTCTGGCAGGTCGTGCCCTTCGGCGTGATCGCGCTCTTGTTGGCGGGCCTCGCCCTGGGACCCACGCAGGCCGGCCACTCCACGGCGGGACCCGGGCTCTTCTACCTGGTGACACTCTTCGTGACCCTGTTGATGATCAACCGCTCGCAGTCCCTGGAGAACGCCGCCGGCACGCGTGCGTCGGTGGCGACGCTCGGTCTGGACCCGGCCGGGGTGTTCTTGGGGAAGGCCGCCGCGCTCAGCGTCGAGTTGTGGATTACCGGGGTGGTCCTGCTCGCGGGCTCGGTGCTCGTTCTCCATACCGCCCTGATCGGGACGGTGCACGCCCTGCCCAGCATCCTGGTGACGCTCACCACGCTGGCGGTAGCCGGTACGCTCTATGGAGCATTAACGCAGGGCGGTGACGGACCGGCAACGCTGTTGCCGGTCCTGACCCTTCCCGCGTTCGCCCCATTGTTGATCGCGGGGGAGCGCTCCTACAGCGCGGCGCTGCACGGGGGAGCACTGTGGGAGTGGTGGGTCATCGTGGTGGTCGCCCTGGTGGCCTACACCGCGGTCGGGATTCTGCTGTACGGCGTTTTGGAGGAATCATGATCAAGCTCTCCCAACGACTACTGGGTCCCGTCACGCTCGCGTGCCTCGCCGCCACGTTCGTCCTGGGCCTGTGGGTCACCCCCGAAGATCAGACCCAGAAGAACCTGGTGCGCTTGCTCTACGTGCACCCGCCCATCGCGTGGGTCGCCCTCTACGTCTCCTTCGGCACCGCCACGATCGCGAGCTGCCTGTACCTGTGGCGGCGCACGCGCTCCGCGACCATGGACCGCATCGCGCACTGCGCCATGGAGGTGAGCGTGGTGTTCATCCTCTTGACCCTCATCACCGGTTCCATCTGGGGTCGTCCCACGTGGGGCGTGTGGTGGGCGTGGGACGCGCGGCTCACGTCGACGGCGATCCTGGGCGTCTTCGCGCTCGCCTACCTGGCGCTGCGCCGCGCCAACGACGACCCCGTCGTGCGGGCTCGACGCAGCGCGGTCTTCGCCATCTTGACCGCGATCAACGTGCCGATCATTCACTTCTCGGTGGTGTGGTGGAAGACCCTGCACCAGGGGGCGTCGGTCCTCACCAGCACCGGTCAACTGAAGGTCCACGGTTCGATGCTCCTGGCGATGCTGCTGGGTTTCGTCGGCTTCACCCTCTTGTTCTTCTGGCTCCTGCGCGAGCGCTACCGCCTCGAGGTCAAGCGCGAGGCCCGCGTCGTCGTCGCCCTCGACGAGGCGCTGGCCCTGCGCCGCCGTGAGGGGGTCTGATGGGCTACGTCGCCGCGGGCTACGCCGCCGCCTTCGGCGGTCTCGCCCTCTACGCCGCGTCGATCTTCTGGCGGGGCCGTCGTGACTGAGGAGGCCGTGGGCGCCACGCTGACCCCGGTGGCGCCGCCCCCCAGTCGGTCGCGTTCCTCGCGGCGATCCCTCGCGGTGATCGCGGTGCTCGTGGCCGTGGTGGTGGTCCTGTTGAGTCAGGGTCTGCTCACGTCGCTCAATTACTTCGAGACGGTCGACCAGGCCCTGGCCCAGCGCGGTTCACTCGGTACGCGCGAGATCCGCCTGGAGGGGGTGGTGGCGCCCGGCAGCATCGCGCGCACCAACGACGGTGCGTCCTTCACCGTGACGGGGTCGCGAGGTCGCCACGTCTTCGTGGTGGCCCAGGGGTCACCGCCGCAGCTCTTTCAGGCCAACATCCCCGTGGTCGTCGTCGGCCACTTCGCCAGCGCGACCTCCCTGCAGTTCGACGGCACCCAGATCATGGTGAAGCATTCGTCGTCCTATATCGCCGCTCACCCGAATCGGGTGAAGGCGCCGAACGGAACGAGTCGATGATCCTGACGTGGGGGGGGCGTTGCGCCCTGGACGTGGCGTTTCTCGCGTGCGTCGCCGGGGTGCTGGCGCAGGCGCGAACCCTGCGCGGGCGACGCTCCCACGCCGCCCTCTTCGCCACGGTGGCCGTGGCGGGCATGGCCGCCGCGGTGGCGGTGATGCAGTTCGCGCTGATCACCCATAATTTTGCGCTGGCCTACGTGGCCGAGAACAACGCCACCTTCACGCCCCTGATCTACTCCATCACCGGGATGTGGTCGGCCCTCGAGGGGTCCCTCCTGTTGTGGGCCCTGATCCTGACCGCGCTCACCCTGGCCGTCGTCGTGCACTACCGCCGTGAGCGCGACGACGCCGTCGTGGTCTGGGCGACCCTGGTGCTCTTCGTGGTCGGGGGTTTCTTCATCTTGTTGATGGTGGGACCGGCCGACCCCTTCCTCCACAACCCCGCGCACGTCCTGCAGGGGGCGGGACCGAACGCCCTGCTCCAGGACAACCCGCTGGTGGCGGTGCACCCACCCCTGCTCTACGCGGGCTTCGTGGGCTTCGCCGTGCCCTTCGCCTTCGCCGTGGCGATGCTGATCACGGGGCGCGTGCACGACCGCTGGCCCCTAGAGCAGCGACGCTGGACCGTCTTGGCGTGGGGTTCGTTGTCGGTGGGCATCGTGCTCGGTGCGTGGTGGAGCTACCAGGTGCTCGGGTGGGGAGGTTTTTGGGGCTGGGACCCGGTGGAGAACGCGGCACTACTGCCGTGGCTGACGGCGACCGCGTACATCCATTCGGTGATCGTCCAAGACCGTCGAGGACTCTTTCGCATCTGGAACCTGTCCCTCGCGATCGCGACCTTCGCCTTCACGGTCCTGGGGACCTTCTTTACGCGCTCGGGCGTCCTGCAGAGCGTGCACGCCTTCTCCTCCTCCACCCTCGGACCGGCCCTGATCGCCTTCTTCGCGGTGACCGTCGGCGCGGGGGTCGCACTCATCGCGTGGCGCGGGGACGAGTTGCGCTCGCCGGTGGGGGTCGAGCACCCGGCGTCGCGCGAGGGGTTGTTCGTCGCCAACAACATCCTGTTCGTGGGTTTCGCCTTCGTGGTGCTCCTGGGGACGGTGTTCCCCCTGCTCTACGAGGCGGTCAACGGGAACCAGGTCACGGTGGGCACGCCGTACTTCGCCGCGGTCGCCGCGCCGGTGAGCGTCGCGCTGCTCTTCTTGATGGCGATCGCCCCGGTGGTCTCGTGGCGCACCGTGGACGCCGCGGTCCTGTGGCGGCGCGTGCGCCTCTCGGCGTGGACGGCGCTCGCCGCGGTCGTGGTCCTGCTCGCCTGCGGGGTGCGCCACTGGGCGGTCCTCATCGCCGTGTTCTTGTCGGTGGGCGCGGCCGGCGCGGCCCTGCGTACCCTCCGGGGGGTCCTGGTGAGCGCGCGACGTCGCGGCGACTGGTGGTCGGCGTGGCGCGCGCCGAGCACCGGTGGGATGATCGTGCACCTCGGCGTGGTGGTGCTGGCGGTGGGAATCGTGGCCTCGACGTCCTACACCACGCGCTCGGAGGTCACGCTGGCCCAACATCAACGTACCGTCGTGGCGGGGCAGTACGTGGCCTTCGACGGCTTCGCGACCGTGGCCAACGCCCTCGAACGACAGACGCTCTTGGTGGTGAGCGTCGACGGGCACCCGCTGCGTCCGGCGATCACGACCTTCAACGGGCGCAGCGCGCAACCGGTGGGTACGCCGGCGATTGACTCGAATCTCCTGCGCGACGTGTACGTGACG
>JAKCEC010000044.1 GCA_021841725.1 Actinomycetes bacterium
CGAGGTGAGGGTCGCCGCGATCACGTCCACGCCGCGCACCCAGCGCCCCCAGGCGCCCTTCATGACCTCGTCGCTGCAGATCGAGGCGAGCCGCAAGTTACGCTTCGACCCCGAGCGCACGATGCGCGCCGCTCAGCGCCTCTACGAGCAGGGGTGGATCACCTACATGCGTACCGACTCGACCACGCTGTCGAGCGAGGCCATCACCGCGGCGCGCGCCATGGCCGCCTCGATGTTCGGCGACGACTACGTGGCCGACGCGCCGCGCCGCTACGACCGCAAGGTCAAGAACGCCCAGGAGGCGCACGAGGCCATTCGGCCCGCGGGCGAGACCTTTCGCACCCTCGACGAGGCCCAGGCCAGTCTGGGGGGTGACGAACTCGCCGTCTACGACCTCGTCTGGAAGCGCACCATCGCCTCGCAGATGGTGGACGCCCGCCTGACCCAGGATCGCGTGCGACTGACCTGCGACGTGGGCACGGTCGAGGGCATCGAGGGCGCGGTGCGCGCGGGGCTGACCGCGACCGGCCTGCGCATCGAGTTCGCCGGATTCCGCCGCGCCTACGTCGAAGGGACCGACGACCCCGAAGCCGAGCTGGCCGACCAGGAGCGCATCCTGCCCCCACTGAGTGAGGGGGCGGCGCTGGGCGTTCGTGACGTGGCGATGAAGAGCCACGACACCCAACCGCCGGACCGCTTCTCCGAGGCCACTCTGATCAAGAAGCTCGAGGACCTCGGCATCGGACGCCCCTCGACCTACGCGAGCGTCATGAAGACCATCGATCGGCGCGGGTACGTGTGGAAGAAGGGTAAGTCCCTGGTCCCGGCGTTTCGCGCCTTCGCGGTGGTGAACCTGCTCCAGGCCTATTTCTCGGACCTGGTGGACTACCAGTTCACCGCCGAGATGGAGAACCAACTCGACGACATCGCCGACGGGCGCCAGGACCTCGAGCCGTGGTTGCGAAAGTTCTACTTCGGTGACCCCGAGGCGACGACCGAGCTGGCGCGCCGTGGTCTCGAGTACGTGACCCACGAACAGCACGACTTCGACTTCGCGGCCATCAACTCGATCGAGCTCGGCGTGGCCCCCGACGGCCTCGCGGTGTCGGTGCGGTCGGGACGCTACGGCCCCTACCTGGTACACGGCGAGGACCGGGTCTCGATCCCCGAAGCCACCGAACCCGACTCGCTGAGCGTGGCGCACGCGTTGGCCCTCCTGGCGGCGCCGAGCAACGACCGCCAACTGGGGGTCGACGACCACGGTCAGCCCATCTTCTTGAAGGCCGGGCGCTACGGGCCCTACGTGCAGGTCGGTGAGGTGAGCGACCCGAAAGAGAAGCCCAAGACCGCGTCGTTGTTCTCGACGATGGCGCCCGAGACGGTGACCCTCGCGGACGCGATGCGGCTCTTGTCGTTGCCGCGCGAGGTCGGGGTGCACCCCGACGACGCCGAACCGATTCTGGCCCAGAACGGTCGTTACGGTCCCTACCTCACCTGGGGCAAGGAGACGCGGTCGCTCGAGGACGAGGACCAGATCTTCACCGTGGACCTGGCCCGGGCCCTCGCGCTGCTGGCCGAACCCAAGCCACGTGGTCGCCGCGTCGCCGCGGGGCCGCTCAAGGACCTGGGCGAGGACCCGGTCACCCGGCGTCACGTGGTCGTGCGCTCGGGTCGCTTCGGTCTCTACGTCACCGACGGCGAGGTGAACGCGACCCTGCGCCTCGGCGACACACCCGAGACGCTGAGCCTCGATCGGGCCTGTGAACTCTTGGCCGAACGGCGTAACGCCGAGCCCTCGACGCGCGCCAAGAAGGCGCCCGCGAAGAAGGCCGCGACCAAGAAGGCGCCCGCGAAGAAGGCGCCCGCGAAGAAGGCCACGGCGACGCGCAGCGCGACCCCCGCGAAGACGACGGGCGCCGCCAAGCGCGCCGCGACGGCCCAGGGGGCCAAGGTCAACGCCGCCCTCGCGGCGGCGGCGCGCCCGGAACCGCGCTAGTGGCGCGCGGTCGCTTCGTCGTCTTCGAGGGTATCGACGCCTGCGGCAAGAGCACCCAGGCCCGACGGGTGGCGACGCGACGCGACGCCCGGTTCGTCTTCGAGCCCGGTGACACGCCCCTGGGCGCACAGTTGCGCGGGTGGGTACTCGACGCCGCCACGCCCATGACGCCGGTCACCGAGGCGCTGATGATGTTGGCCGACCGGTCGCATCACGTGGCGACCGTCATCGAACCCACCCTGGCCGCCGGTACCCACGTCATCGCCGACCGTTTCGCCGCCTCGACCCTGGCCTACCAGGGCTACGGCCGCGGCGTCGACCTCGCCGACCTGCACGCGGCCACCGACCTGGCCATCGGAACCTGTCGACCCGACCTCACGGTACTGATCGACATCGACGTCGAGACCGCCCACGAGCGCCGCGCGCGCGACGCCCGCGACCGCTTCGAATCGGCCGACGCCCAGTTTCACGAGCGCGTGCGCGACGGGTACCTCGCCATGGCGAAGGCCGACCCCGCGCACTGGTGCGTGGTGCAGGGGCGCGGAGCGCTCGATGAGGTCGCCGCGGCGATCGACGCGCGACTGGACGCCCTGGACTGGTGAGTGACGTCTTCGATTCCCTGGTCGGCCAGGACCGCGCCGTCGCCGCGCTCCGCCGGCACGTGCGCCATCCGGTGCACGCCTACCTCTTCAGCGGTCCGGCGGGTTCGAACGTGCACGACGCGGTGACCGCGTTCGCCGCGGCCCTGCAGTGTCCGGCGTTCGGGTGCGGGGTCTGTGAGAGTTGTCGACGGGTGCTCGAGCGCGTGGACCCCGACGTGCACGTCGCCGAGCGCGCGGGCGTGGCCTGGCGCGTGGACGACCTGCGCGAGGTGGACCGCATATCGCGTCGCCGTCCCCTGGGCCCGGGTTACCAGATCATGATCATCAACGAGATCGAGCTCACGGTGTCGGGGACGTCGCCCTCGGCGCCCGCCCTGCTCAAGTCCCTCGAGGAGCCCCCCTCGCGGACCGTCTTCCTCCTCACCGCCGAGGAGGTCGGTGACGCCCTCGACACCGTCGTGTCGCGCTGCGTGGAGGTCAAGTTCCGGGCGATGAGTGACGCCGATCTCGAGGAGGTGCTGCGCCAGGGCGGCGCCAGCGCCGACGCGGCGCGGACGGCGGCGCGTTCGGCCGGGGGCAACCTGGCGCGCGCGCGCGTACTGGTGCGCGACCCGGGACTCGGCGAGCGTCTCGACGCGTGGCGTTCGGTGCCCGAGCGTCTCACGGGCACGGCCGCGGCGGCCGCCCAGATCGCCGTCGAACTCTCGGGCGCGATCGACGGGGCCATGGCCCCCCTGGAGGCGGTGCACGCCGAGGAACTGGCGCGGCGCACCCGTGAGGCCAAGGAGGTCGGTCTGCGTTCACTCGGCAGCCGCAAAGAGCTCGAGGCGCACTTCAAGCGCGAGCAGCGACGCTTCCGCAGCGACGAGGTGCGCTTCGGCCTGAGCGTCCTCACCGAGGTCTACCGCGAGCGAATGATGGCGGCCCTCGGCGACCTGGAGTCGCGCGGGGAGTCGACGGAGGGCCGCGCGCACCACCGGGTGGCGGCGAGCCTGTCGGCGATCGACCTCCTGGTCGAGACCAACGAACGTCTCTCGACCAACATCGACGAGTCCCTGCTCTTGGTGGACCTGATGCTGGCGCTGGCGCGACTCTGAGGCGGGTGCGCGAATCGGGTAGTCTTTCTAGTCGCGCCTGGGTAGCTCAGTCGGTAGAGCAGCGCATTCGTAATGCGCAGGTCAGGAGTTCGAATCTCCTCCCAGGCTCCACCCGCCGGTGTTTCGCACCGGTCCCGGGACCGCGTCCATCGACGCCGCGGGTGCGCCACGGGCGCCCGTGGCCGTCACGGTGCCCCTCGTGCGACGACCTCGTCGACGGCGCGGGCGAAGTCGTCGCTGCGTTCCTCCCAATTGCGATAGGCGTCGAAACTCGGTGCGGCGGGCGAGAACAGGACCACGCCGCCGCGCGGCGTGAGAGCCGCGCGGGCGAGGCGCACCGCGTCGTGGACGTCGCGCGCGTGCGTCACCGGCAGTGGCGCCGCCGCGGCCCCTATTCGTTCACCCGCCGGGCCGATGACGATCAGCGCCGTCGCCGCGCGACGCGCCCGCAGCTCGTCGAGCAGTTCCCGGTAGTCGACGCCGCGGTCGAATCCCCCGGCGATCAGCGCCAGGTCCTGCTGGGCGAAGACGCGCAGGGCCGCGATGGTCGGGAGGGGACCCGTGGCGAGCCCGTCGTCGACGAAGCGCACGGTGCCTACCGCGACCTCGAGGGTGGCGACGCAGGTGAGACGACCGCGCAGCGGCACGAACTCTCGCGCCCGCGGGGCGATCACCGCGCGGATCTCGTCGAGGTCGCGTCCGGTGGCGAGGGCGCAGGCGGCCAGGGCCAGACCCACGTTGTGGTCGTTGTGCTCGCCCAGCAGGCCGAGTTCGTGCGCGAGTCCCGTCGCGTCGGGCCGCGCCCGCTGGAGGAGCCCGCCCAGGAGGTCGCCCGCGCGCTCGAGTTCCGGGGTGGACGCCGTGAGCGTGACGTGCTCGCCGGCGGCGCGGGTCATCGAGAGTTTGTCCGCGTGGTACTGCTCGAGGGTGCCGTGCCAGTCCAGGTGGTCCGAGCCTAACGAGGTGACCAGGATCAGTCCGGGGGCCACGCTCACGTCCACGCTCTGAAAACTCGACACCTCCACGATCAGCCAGCCCCGCGACACGTCGAGGTCGGGGTCGTAGGGTGGTCGCCCGATATTGCCCAGGGCCTGGGCCTCCTCCCCGAGACAGCGCAGGAAGAACGTCACCAGGGAGGTGGTGGTGGACTTGCCCTTGGTACCGGTGACCGCGATGACGCGGTGACGGTCCGTCTCGTGGAGCCAGAGGTCCAGCCCAGAGGTGACCATGACGCCGCGCGCTTCGAGGGCGACGACGTCGTCGCGTCGTCGCGGGATGCCCGGACTCTTGATCACGACGTCGCACGTCGCGAGGGCCTCGTATCCGCCACCCGACGTGGCGAGCACGTGGTCGTCGTGGGGATCGTCGTCGACCAGCACGAGGTCGCGCGCGACGCCCGCGAGACGGCGCTGCGTGGCGCGACCCTCGACGCCGTAGCCGAAGACGCCGACGCGCTGACCCGCGAGGTCAGCGAAGCCAGTGGGCCGGAACACGGCTGACCCCCAGTGGGCGCAGAAGTTCGTCGAAGGCGCGGTCGCGCGCCGTGAGGCGCGCGAGTTCCCCGAGTCGCCCGACGTCGTGCCACTCGGGGAGTTGGCTCACGAAGCGCAGGGCCACGGCGCTCTCGTCGGGGTCGCCCACGCACTCGAAGGGCTTGTGCTCGAGGCCGAGTCCGATGAGCGAGCGCAGCGAGGGATCGAGGCGCGGGTCCGAGAGCGGTTCGGCGCCGAAGATATCGCGCAGGGCGTCGCGCTCGATGAAGGGCGCGAGGATCAAGTCGATGAAGAGGCACTTGTCGCACACGCCGCACCACTGCGCGGCCCGGTCCCCGGGCCGCTGCGCGAAGGCGCGGTTACAACTGCGAAAGACGTAGTGGTACGCACGGGCGGCGGCGAAACGTTGGGCCACCCAGAGTTCGCTGCGATCGCGCAGGTAGCTGGCCACGACGAACGCCGGGCCGACCCGCTCGGCCACGGCCGCGGCGATGAGTACTTCGGCCGCCCACGACTTGGACCACTGGTGGTTGATGTCGCGCCCGCGCCAGCGCAGGTTCGGGGCCGAGGCCGAGTGCTCGTTGCTCATGGCGACCGCCCCGTGTCCCGAGGCGAGCGCCGCCAGGGCGGCCAGGGTGGTCACCATCGCGGTGACCGGCACGTGGCCGTTAAAGAAGTTGTCGTCGCCGCGCAGTATCTGGGGGTCGAGGTGTCGCGTGGCGCGCACGACCTCGAGCCCGGTCACCGCGGCGGTCGCCTCGAGGGGCGCGAAGCGACCCGTCGAGGGACTCACGATGAACAGCGAGCGCTCGAGGTGCGCGAGTTCGTTCACCGTGACCACCGAGTCGATGCCGCCCCCGAAGGGGATGAGGACGCGCGTCGGGGTGACGTCGGTCTCGTAGGTGACGGCGTCGGTGCCGCCGCGGATGACCACGTCGTCCAGGGGGAGTTCGTTGCGAAAGGAGAACTCGCCGAGGCCGTCGCGCAGCGCCGCGTCGAGGAGCGCGCGCGCGTGGGGTCCCGCGGGTTCGTCGCCGAGGTCGACGTGGCGCGCCGCGCCGGCCTTGTAGTACGACAGGCCCGCCACCAGGTACCACAGGTGCGCCAGGGCGTGGAGCTCGGGGCGCCGCAGGGACGCCACGTTCTCAAAGACCACGCGTTCGGTGAAGTGACGCCCGTCGAGTTCGTAGTGCCCGACCAGGGTGTCCTCGTCGACGTCGAGGCCCTCGTAGCGAAACACGTCAGCGCGATTCACGAGACCCCCTCCCTCGGTGGTGCGTCCACGATCCGGCGCGCGAACAGACCGAAGCGACCGCAGGGCCGCTGGGCGCGGTCCGAGAAGAAGACGTTAGCGCCGTCGGTGGGGGGCCCCCAGTGCGTCAGGTGCGCCCGGTCCAGGCCCGCCTGCCCCAATTGGTGGCGCGCGACCACCGAGAGGTCGAGTCGACTGCGGTCCGCCACGTCGGCGCGCAGGGCGCCGTCGACGTGCGCGAAGCGCCCCGCCACCTCGGGGCCCACCTGGTACGCGTCGACCGAGACGTGCGGACCGATCACCACGCGTACCGACCGGGGTGCGTCGAAGGCCGCCAGCGTGGCGGCGAGCACCCCGCTCTCGAGCCCGCGCCACCCCGCGTGCGCGACGGCGACGCGCGGACCCGCCGTGTCGACGAAGAGGACGGGGAGACAATCGGCCACCAGCACGCCCAGCACCACGTCGACGCGCGTCGTGACCAGCGCGTCGCCCTCGAGGGGCTCGCCGCGCCAGGCGTCGACGTCGAGTACTCGCGCCCCGTGGACCTGGTGCGCGAGCACCAGGCGGGGAGGGTCCACGCCCATCGCCGTCGCGACGCGCCGGCGGTTCTCGGTGACGCGGGCGGGGTCGTCGCCGACGTGGTCGCCCAGGTTGAGGCTGTCGAAGGGCGGTTCACTCACCCCACCGGCGCGTCCCGTGACCACGGCGTCCACCCCCCACGGACGTGCGACCTCGAGGGAGAACAGCGCCCGGGCGCCGCGCGAGGTCGCGACGGGGTTCACCGCGGGGCGCACGAGGGACAGATCCCGTTGAGCTCGAGGACGTGACGCAGGTCCCGGTAGTCGAAACGTTCGGCGATCTCGCGGGCCCACTGCTCGAGCTCGGGGGCGTCGACCTCCACCGTGGCGCCGCACAGGCGACACGCCAGGTGGTGGTGGTGCGAATCGTCGACGCAGCGCCGATAGAGGGACTCACCCCGGTCGGTCATGACCACGTCGACCTGGCGGGCGTCGGAGAGTTTCTTTAGTTGGCTGTAGACGGTCGCCAGGGCGACCTCACCCCCGTCACGGGCGATGAGTCCGTGCAGGTCCTGGGCGCTGACGAATCCCTGGACCCGTTCGAGGGCCCGGATTACCTCACGGCGCTGCGTAGTGTTTCGGGTGGCGGACACGACGCCAGCGTAGTCGCCGCGTGCTTGTTGACTGGAATGATTCCGGCTAACATATTCAGAATGGTTCTGAAATATTCCCGCCACCGTGTCCGCGCGGCGGCGACGCTCACGGTGCTCGCCCTGGGCTCGCTCGCCCTGGCGGGTTGCGGTTCGCCGGCGACGGCGCCCGGCGTGCTCGCGGTCGTCGGGGCCGAGGTGCAGTACGGCGACGTGCTGGGCCAAATCGGTGGCGCCTACGTGCAGGTCACGTCGGTGATGAGCAACCCGGCCACCGACCCCCACAATTTCGAAGCCAGTCCGAGCGTGGCGCGCGCGATCGCGTCGGCGCGCCTCGTCGTGCAAAACGGGGCCGGGTACGACTCGTTCATGAACAAGCTCGAAGGCGCCTCGGCAGGTTCCTCTCGGGTGGTGCTCAGCGTGGCGACGCTGCTGCACCGGGGCTCCGCGGCCAATCCCCACTTCTGGTACGCGCCGGCGACGATGCCGTTGCTCGCGGCGACCGTGACCCGCGAACTCTCGATCCTCGCGCCCGCGCACGCGTCGTACTTCCGGGCTCGCGAGTCCGCCTTCGCGGCCTCGTGGCGCCGAGTGACGGCGACCCTCGCCGCGGCCAAGCGCACGCTGGCGCATCGCGCGGTGGCGACGACCGAGCCGGTGGGGGATTACCTGCTGAGCGCCCTGGGCGTGACCAACCTGACCCCCTTCCGCTTCCAGGCCGACGTGATGAACGGCGTGGACCCCTCGCCCCAGGACATCGTCACCCAGCAGAACCTCCTGCGTGAGCGTCGCGTCAGCGCCCTGTGCTTTAACGCGCAGGTCTCGAGTCCGGTGACCCTGGCCCTGCGCGCCGACGCGGTGCGCGCCCACGTGCCGCTGGTGGCGATCTACGAGACCATGCCGTCGGGTGAGCACGTGCAGGGCTGGATGATCGCCGAGCTCGACGCCATCGCGGCCGCGCTCGAGCACGGTGTGTCCACGACGAGGCTGTCGTGAGCGCGTCGGCGACGCCGCGGGCGACGGTGGTCGACGTGCGCGGCGTGGACGTGGAGGTGGGGGGACGCCGTGTGCTCACCGACGTGAACTTTTGCGTCGAGGCGGCGGAGTTCACCGGACTGATCGGATCGAATGGGGCGGGCAAGACCACCCTGCTGCGCATGATGCTCGGCTTGATCGCGCCCGTGCGCGGCGAGGTCCTCTGGCCGACCCGGGCGCGCGAGCTGCGCCGCGTGGGCTACGTGCCCCAAAAGATCACCCTCGACGCGGACGTGCCC
>JAKCEC010000045.1 GCA_021841725.1 Actinomycetes bacterium
CTGGAAGGTGGTGGCCGCGATGTCGAGAGTCTGGTTGGAGACGATGGTCATGTGGCCAGCCTTGGCGATAGCCGCCTCGGCGGGCGCCACGAAGGTCTGTGAGCCGGCGTCGTTGCCGAAGGCCAGCGCAATCTTCTTGTAGCCCTTGTTCTTAGCGATGGCCACCATGGCGACGGCGTCCGCGGCGTCCGGGGGAACGAGACGGAAGAAGTACGGGAACTTCACCGCGTCGAACTCCGACTCACCGGTCATGCAGAACGAGACGGTCTTGTTCGAACCGAAGACCGGCACGACCGTGGAGGCTTCGTCCGACGTGCAGCCGATGACGAACGCGATGTTCTTGGTCGTCGCGTACATCTGACCCACCGCGGGAACGGCGTCGGCCGGGTCACCACGGGTGTCCACCGTCTTGCAGTTAATCTGGTGCCCGAGGATGCCCCCGACGCGGTTGATCTCCTGCGTGGCGGCGAGACAGGCCACGGCGTACTTCGGCCCTAGTGCGGCGTCCACCCCGGTAAAGGGCGCCACGACCGGGATCGTCAAGGTCACCCCCGACGAATGCGGTTGCGCGCTGGCGTGCGCGGCGGTGCCGGGCAGCCCGACGGTGGCCGCAATCAGTGCCACCACGGCCACCAACAGCGTCATCCTCTTGCGCATCCTCGCGGCCGGGCTCCCCGACCACGTCAATGACTTTCCATTCATGTATTCCCCCCCTAGTTGATGTGATACCTCTCACTGCATACAGCAGAAATCAAAACTTGGTGGTGTCCGCCTTCAACGGCATCCACGGCCAGTCCTCCGGAGCCCCCTCCTCGGCCACGACCTTGTTGGCGATGGCGCCCACACCCTCGATGACCACCTCGATGACGTCACCCGGGTTTAACCACACCGGCGGGGTCCGCGCGAAGCCGACGCCCCCCGGCGTCCCGCTCGCGATGACGTCGCCCGGTCGCAACGTCGTGAACGATGAGAAGTACTCGACCGCGCGCTGCACACTGACGATCATGTCCGAGGTGCGCGCGTCTTGCATGACGGTGCCATTAAGAATTGAACGGATCGCCAAGTCGTTAACGTTGACCTCGTCGTCGGTGACCAGCTCGGGGCCGATCGGCATGGTGCCCTCAAAATTCTTGCCGGGCGTCCACTGAGTCGCCGCGCGCTGCCATTCCCGCGCCGAGCCGTCGTTCATCACCGAGTAACCGAGGATCGCGTCCTTGGCGTGCTCGGCGCGCAGATAGCGGCCACCCTTACCGATGATGATCGCCAACTCGGCTTCGTAGTCCATGCGAACGCTCAACGCCGGCTTGACGAAGTCGTCGAAAGCGCCGATGACGCTGCCCGCACCTCGGACGAACGATTCGGGCCACGTGGGCACCGCCCGTCCGCCCTCGATGGCGTGGTCGGCGTAGTTGACCCCGAGGCACAGGATCCGCGGCGGGTTCGGCGTGAGGGGACCGAAGTCGGTGCCCTCGTAGTGGCGACCCGCTCGCGAGGACGCGTCGCGCGCGGCCGCCAGCGCGGCCTCGCCCCCCTCGGCCAGTCCGTTCAGTGTCGCGAGTGCCTCCACACCCGTCGCGTCGGCGAGGTCCACGTAGCCCTCACTGCCCTTGACGTGCAGTCGAAGTCCCCGTGAGGTCCTGATCGTCGCAAACCTCATTGGTTTCTCCCCCTGTGATTTCCAACCAAATTGGTTGAATTGGTCCTGGTACGACTGCGAACTATAAGACCTCCACCAGGCATTGTCAATTACTTCCGCGCTACAATTGAAAAGATTTCGTCGCGACCGCCCTTATTGGTTTGATTGGTTGATATAGTGGTCGCGTCGTGCACCACGTGGCGGGGCATTGCGAGGTGAGGAGGCGGACGATGACCACGGTATCCAATGACCACATGCGTGGCGTGGCCGACGACATCTTGCTCTCCGCCGCTCACACCGGCTTGCGCTCCGGCCATCGTCTGCCCACCGAACGCGAACTCGCCCAAGCGCTCAAGCTCTCCCGCACGACGATTCGCAACGCGATGGCGCTCCTCGAACGCGAGGGGGTCGTCTCGCGCGAAGTGGGTCGCGGCACCTTCCTTCGCCGCGACCCCGACGTGGTCCTGGGCGTCGAGGCCGGTCCGGCGAGTCACCATTCCTCGGTCGGCAACGTCAGCCCCGCCGACGTCATGAGTGCGCGCCTCCTCATCGAACCCGCGGCCCTCGCCGCCACCGTGGAGAACGCGACGGCGAGCGACTTCGACGAGATCGAACGCTGCCTGGTCGGCAGCGAGAACGCGAGCGACTACGACGAGTTCGAGCGGTGGGACCTCGCGCTGCACCAGGCGTTCGTGCGCGCGTCGCACAATCCACTGATCGAGAACATGTACCACTTCATCGCCGAGGCCCGCCTCTCGGTGACCTGGGGCAGCCTGAAGCGACGCAGCGATTCACCCGAACGCCGCGCGCACTACCGCCACCAACACCGTGAGATCGCCCAGGCCCTCGCCAACCGGGACGGCCGCGCGGCGCGCGAGGCCATGCTGCGTCACCTCGGTGCGGTGGAGGCGAACCTCCAGCGCGCGGCGCAGGCCTAGTCGCCCCCCGAGGCGCTCAGGGAATCTCGCACCCGCACGAAGAGTTCGACGGCCCGCGCCCGGTCCGCCGACGCGGCGAGCGCCAACGACAGCGCCACGCGCGCCTTGCGCGCGTCGAGGATGCCCCCCGACACCACGTCGCGGGACAACAGGTCCGACTCCGACCCCACGAAACCGTACGTGTGGTTGAGCACCTCCCCCGCCCCCGTGCGCGAACACAGGACGACGGGCATCTCCCCCACCAGCGCCTCCACCGCGGACGCCATGACCCCGGGCACGTGGCCGGCGCCGAAGCCCTCGATGACCGCCCCCCGGTAGCCCAGGGCCGCCAGGCGCTCGAGGAGGCGTCCGTCGTCACCGAGCGCGCAGGTCACCAGGGCGACCGGGGGGACGTCGTCGCGCGCGGTCAGTGAGATGGTCGCCGCGCGCGTGGGACGCGTCACGAGGCGCACCCGCTCCTCGGCCACCCACCCCAGGGGGCCCGCGTTCGGTGATCGAAACGTCGCCAGATTCGAGGAGTGGGTCTTGCGGACGAAGCGGGCCGCGTGTACTTCGTCGTTCATCACCACGACGCAGCCCAGGGCGCGCGCGTGCGGCGACGCCGCGACCTTGACGGCCGCCACCAGATTGCCGGGTCCGTCGGGACTCGCCATCGTGGGGTTGCGCATGGCGCCCGTGACGACCACCGGTGCCGCCCCGTCGAGGAGGACGTCGAGCGCGAAGGAGGTCTCTTCGATGGTGTCGGTGCCCTGAGTCACGACGACCCCGTCGACACCGCCGTCGAGGTGGTGCGCGATCGTCCGGGCCAGGGCCACCACGTCGGCCAGTGTCAGGTCGCCCGAGGGTACCTGGCGATACGACAGCGTCTCCACCCGCGCGACGTCGGCGAGCCCGGGCACCGCCGCGACGAGGTCCTGCGCGCTGAGTTGCGGCACGACGCCACCGTCGCGCGCGACGGGCGT
The DNA here is from genome assembly GCA_021841725.1 of Actinomycetes bacterium. GTDB lineage: Bacteria > Actinomycetota > Acidimicrobiia > Acidimicrobiales > RAAP-2 > RAAP-2. The sequence goes on from JAKCEC010000045.1 coordinate 3,537, forward strand.
GGAGGCAATGGTCCCCCCGAGGGACACGACGAGCACGCGGGGGCGTGACGCTGATTCGATCATCCGAGGGTCCCCATGGGTCCTCACACTAGATGCGATCCCCCTCGTGCGCGGGCGCGAGTACTATCGACGCGAGGACACCTCGCGGTGAGATGACGTCGCCGTGTCGCGGAGTGCCCGGACCGAAGGAGCGTCGTGGCCGTCGTCGATCGCACCACTCACCGCGCGGACCCCTCACACGTGCGCACGCTCGCGACCTTCGCCGTCGCCACCATCCACGAGGCGCAGGATCGCACCGGACTCCTGGCACCGCGCCTGCGGCCGCTCATCCCCGGCCAACGGGTGGCGGGTACCGCGCTCACGTGCGAGGTGTACCCCGGCGACAACTCCTCGATTCACGTGGCCGGCGACGTCGCCCAACGCGGCGATCTGCTGGTGGTCGCCCCGACCAGCCCCTGTGACGACGGTTACTTCGGGGAGCTCCTCGCCACGCACCTGGTGGCGCGCGGCGTCGTGGGACTGGTGATCGACGCGGGCGTGCGCGACGTGGCCGATCTGCGCGACATGGGATTTCCCGTCTGGTCCAGCGCGATCAGCGCCCGCGGTACCGTCAAGCAGACGCCCGGGAACGTCCAGGTGCCCCTGGTGTGCGCCGGCGTCTCGATCTCCCCGGGCGACGTGGTCGTCGCCGACGACGACGGTGTCGTGGTGGTGGCGCGCGAGGACGCGCTCGACGTCATCGCCGAATGTCGCCTACGCGAAGCCACGGAGGCGGTGCTGCGCAAGCAGCTAGCCGCCGGTGAGGGGACCCTCGACCTCTTGGGCCTGCGTCAGAAGTTTCGTGACGCCGGCCTGCGCGACCTCGATCGCTAACGGTCGCGACGACGTGACGGGCCGCTAGGTTGCGAGTATGAGTACCGAGGGGGGTCTCGTGCCCGACGCCGATGACGTGAGCGAGTCCCTCACGGACGAAGAGTTGACCGCGCTGGCCCTCAGCGCCGATCCCCGCCCGGCCTTCGACCCGGCGACGCCGCCCTGGCACGCCGGCTACCGCGACGCCCTCGAACTCCTGCCGCAGTGGTACATGCCCGCTCCCCACGGCCGTCGCGCCGGGACGGGCACCCGAGTCGCGGTCGCGGTGATCGTCGCCAGTTTCGTGCTCATCAACGCCCTCGGGCTCTGCGTCACCTACGGGATCGTGACGTTGGCCTGAGGGGGGCGCGTCGCACGACGCACCACGGGCAGGACCTCGGTGGCCAACAATTCGATGGAGCGGGCCGTCTCCTTGAAGGGCAGGCCCCCCAGACCGACCTGGGCGAGGAAACGGGTGTGCCCCAAGATCTCGTGCTCCCAGAGCATCTTGTCGACGATTTCCTGGGCACTCCCGCAGAACAGTGCACCGTGGGGCGCCGCCCAGGCGTCGAAGGCGTCGCGCGAGAGGGGTGCGCCGCGCGCGTGCGGCATGTTCTCGCCGATGTAGCGCGAGTAGTACGGGTAGAACGTCGCGCGCGCCCCCTGGGAGGTCTCGTCGAGGTAGAAGTGGCTGGTGACCCCCAGACGCAGGTCGGACGCGGCGAACCCGGCGTCGAGTCCACTGCGCCGGTAGAGGGCCGCGAGGTCGACGAAGCGTTCGGGTTCGCCGAGGATGGCGAAGTAGGTGGGCAGACCGTGACGACCCGCGCGCACCACGCTGGCCGGGGTCCCCCCCACGGCGATCCAGATCGGTAACTGGTCCTGGCGCGCCCGCGGGTAGACGCCCGCCTCGGTGAGTGGCGCGCGGAAGCGCCCCGACCACGTGACGTGCTCTTCGCGGTTGAGGCGCAGGAGCAGGTCGAGCTTCTCGTCGAAGAGGTCGTTGTAATCCTCGAGTGCGTACCCGTAGAGCGCGAAGGACTCCACGTACGCGCCGCGACCCGCCGTGATCTCGGCGCGGCCCTGCGAGATCAGGTCGACGGTGGCGAAGTCTTCGTAGACGCGTACCGGGTCGGCCGTGGAGAGGACTGTCACGGTGCTGGTGAGCCGGATGCGCGTCGTGGCCTGGGCGATGGCGGCCAGGACGACCGCCGGTGACGAGATGGCGAAATCGGGTCGGTGGTGTTCACCCACCCCGAAGACGTCGAGGCCGGCCTCGTCGGCGAGCACCGCCAGGTCGATGAACTCTCGGAGCCGTCGCTCGGGGCTCACGACGTCGCCCCCGGGCGAACGCGTCAGCTCCCCGAAGGTGAAGAGGCCGATCTCCATCGCCTGGTTCGTCATCGGAGGACGCGCTCGAGCCACTCGGGTAGCGCGGCCAGGACCTCGGGGGTGATGGCGTGACCACCGCGCGTGCGGTAGGCCTCGAGGTCGGCGCCCGAACTCTCGTGCAGGTAGTCCCACGTGGCCCGCATCAAGTCCGCCGGCATGACGGGGTCGTCGATCCCCTGAGCGTGCAGGACCGCCAACCCGGCCAGGCGTTGCGCCGTGGTGGGCACGCCGGCGTCGAAGGGGATCGTGCCGTAGAGCAAGGCCGCCCCGGCGACACTGGTCGGATCGTCGAGCACCACACCCGCCGCGAAGGCAGTGCCTCCGCTGAAGCCCACCAGCGCGACGGGCCGGGAGTCCGGGAGCGTCGCGAGCCAGTCCCTGAACCAGTCGATCGACGTCCGCAGGGAGGCCGGGAGCGGACGACCGATACCGCGGTTCTCGAACCAGGTGTACTGGGTCGGACCCAACGCCACCGGCCCACGCAGGGCCGCGACGCGGAACTCCGCGGGTAGTGACGGCGCGAGCGCGTTGATTTCGACCTCATTGGACCCTCGTCCGTGCAGCAATACCACCAGCGGCGCGCTCTCGTCGGGTGATCCACTCCACAGCACCGTCGGCATCGTCACGTCGTCACCCTCGCGTTCTCTCAGTAGTTGAAATTTCTACCATCATAGCGCCATGTAGATGAAACATCAACAATAGTTACCGCCGCGACACCGCACCGAGACGACGAACCGATTGCGCCGCTTCAGATGACCGGGGACATACCCCCGTCGACACTCAACCCCACCCCCGTGACGAAGCTCGCGCGGGGTGACAGCAGGAAGGCCGCCACGTCGGCGAACTCCTGCGCCCGTCCGAAGCGACCCAGGGGGATGCGCGCGGCGCTCGCCGCGTCGAGGTAGAACTCGTCGAGGGGGCGCCCCGCCACCTCGGCGCGGCGCACCCACTGTCCGGACTCGATCAGACCGATCAGCACCGCGTTGACGCGAACGCCGCGCGGCGCCACCTCGTTGGCCAGGGCCTTGGTCAAGGCCAGTCCCGCCGCGCGCGAGGCCGCGGTCGGCGTCGATCCACTGGCCGGGGTACGCGCCGACACCGACAAGACGTTGAGGACGGACCCGGCGTGCATCGCGAGATGCTCGAGCGACCCTCGCGCGAGGCGCAGGGCGGCCAGCACTTTGAGTTCGTAGTCCGCGCGCCACGCGTCGTCGGACGACGAGGCCACCGGCGTGGCCACCGCGGTCCCCGCGTTGTTGACCACGCCGTCGAGACGACCGAAGCGCTCGAGGGTCGCGTCGAGGAACATCTGACAATCACCGGCGAGGGTGACGTCGGCCTGGACGCACAGGGCCGAGGACCCCAGGTCGGCCTGGGCGGCGCCGAGTCGCGCCTCGTCGCGCCCGCACACCGCGACGTTCGCCCCTTCGCCGATCAATCGTCGCGCGAGGGCCAGTCCGAGCCCGTCGGTGCCGCCGGTGATCAAGAAGGTGCGATCCATCAGTTCTAGGTCCATGGCGCCATCCTAGGAACTGGGGCCGGCGCCCACTAGTGCGTGCGGCGCATTTCGACGACGACCCCCAGTTGCGTCGACGCCGGACCGTGGTAGATCCCCTTGAGCGGCGGGACGTCGTCGTAGTCGCGTCCGTGGCCGACGGTGATGTGACGCTCCGTCTCGCGCACGCCGTTGGTGGGGTCAATCGCCGTCCAGGCCCCCGAGAAGTATTCGACCCAGGCGTGACTCTGGCCCTCGACGACATCGCCGACCACGGATTCAGTGGCGGGGTAGAGGTAGCCCGACACGTAACGCGCCGGGATGCCCATCGCCCGCAAGAGGCCGATCGTCACGTGGGTGATGTCCTGACACACCCCCTCACGCCGGTCCCAGACCTCCTGCGCCGTCGCCGACACCGTCGTCGCGCCGGGCACGTAGGCGACCTCCCCGCGCACGTAGGCGGCGACGGCCTCGACGCACTCGTGGACGTCCGATCGAGCCTGCCACGCGGCGACCACGTCGCGCGGTGCGCGCGCCACGGCGGTGCGCGGCGTCGCCAGGAGGTACTCCGAGAACCGGTCGGTCAGGCGGTCACTGCGCAGTTCGCTCCAGCCGAGCGGGCTCTGCAGCGTCGCCGCCCAACTCTCGATGTGCGAGGTCGCCTCGACTTCGAGTTGGGGGTGCGTCTCTTGAATGTCGAAGGCCGTGACCACGGTGCCGAAGTAGTCGACGTGGCTCGACAGGGGGATCACCGGGCGCACGGTGATCTTGGAGGACTGGACCTGTTGGGTGCCGTGCGAGCGCGGGGTCATGCGCGCCTCGTTATAGGAGGCCTTCGCCAGTCCGTCGTAGTGAAAACCCGTGTGGTGACGGATCGTCAGACCGAGTCGATCGCTCACAGACCCTCCTCGTGGTGCCACTCCACCGCGTCCTCGTGACGGAAGTACCGATCGGTCACCGCGTCGGTGACGCGAAAACACGTCGCCTCGAGCATTTCGAGTAACTCGGGCAGCTGATCGACCAATTGCCGGGGGTCGATGAACTCGAGGGTCCCGCGCGCGCGCGCCAGGGCCTGACGCGCCGCGTCGCCCATGCTGATGCGCTGATTCGCCGGCTGGATCTCCACCAGACACTCGTCGGCCAGATTCAAAGAGTAGAGGACCGACCGCGGGAACAGGCGGTCCAGCATCAAGAACGCCGCGACGCCGTTGGCGTCGTTGATCACCCGCGTATTTCGCATGAAGGCCTCCATGGCCCCCGACGCGCGCAGGAACGCCATCCAGTCCGGGGCGTTGTCGTCGCTCACCACCCGACTGTGCAGGAGGCGTGCGCTCATGTCGATGCGCTCGAGGTTCCTCCCCAGGACAACGAAGAGCCAGTTGTCGTTGTGTTTCTTTTTCTTTTTGTTTATTCCGGCCAGGAGCGCGGTGCGTTCGCGCACGTAGGTCAGGTAGGTCGACCGACCCAGGGGGCGCGCGCGCCGTTCGTGCT
>JAKCEC010000046.1 GCA_021841725.1 Actinomycetes bacterium
CGACCGTGGCCAACGCCCTCGAACGACAGACCCTCTTGGTGGTGAGCGTCGACGGGCACCCGCTGCGTCCGGCGATCACGACCTTCAACGGGCGCAGCGCGCAACCGGTGGGTACGCCGGCGATTGACTCGAATCTCCTGCGCGACGTGTACGTGACGTTCGACGCCGTCGGGGGTAACGGCGCCGCGTCGGGGGCCCAGATCGCGACCAACGTACCCGCGGGTTCGGTGGTCCTGGGGGTGACCGTGGAGCCCCTGCTGTCGTGGCTGTGGATCGGGGGGCTCATGGTGGGCGTCGGCAGCGCGCTCTCCTTCGCCCGCCGACGCCACCGCGAGGAGGTCGTCGCGTGAGACGACACCTCGCCCTCGTCCTCGCCGGCGTCGCCCTCTTGGGCGTCATCGGGCTCTCGGTCCTGCTGGTGACGCGCCAGCCCGTCGTGGCGACGCCGGTGCCCAGCGCGCTGGTGGGTCACGACGCCCCCGCCCTGGCGGGGCCCGAGTTCGGCGGCGGTACCTTCTCCTTGGCGGCCGAGCGCGGCCGCATCGTGGTGGTCAACTTCTTCGCGTCGTGGTGCGGCCCGTGTCAGGTCGAAGAACCCAACCTGTTGACCTTCGCGTGGCAACAGCGCCACCGGGGCGTGACGGTGCTCGGCGTTGTCTTCAACGACACGATCAGCGCCGCCCGAGCCTTCGACGCGAAGTGGGGCACGCGACAGTTCTACCCGACCATCGCCGACCCCAACGGCAATTTCGCCTTCCACTACGGGGTCACCTCACCCCCGTCGACCTTCGTGATCGATACCCGCGGTCGCGTCGTGGCCGAACTTCTGGGTCCGGTGTCGACCGCGCAACTCACCGACGTCGTCGGGCGGGTCCGCGGGTGAACGTCGTGACCCGTCCTCGGGGGTGGGGCTCCTTTCGGCTCTGGCTCGTCGCGCTCGTCGCAGTCGTCGGGTTCGCGGTGCTCAGCGCGCCGCCGGCGTCGAACGCGGCCTCGCGGGTCGCGCACCTCGAGACCCTGGTGAAGTGCCCGTCGTGCCAGGACCTCTCGGTCGCCCAGAGCACGGCGTCCTCGGCGTTGGCCGTGCGCCACCAGATTGCAACCCTGGTGGCGCGGGGTCAGAGCGACTCCCAGATTCTGACCACGATTGAGGCGGCCTACGGTCCCTCGATCCTGCTCAGTCCCTCGACGACGGGACTGGGCGTGGTGCTCTGGCTGCTGCCGAGCGCGGTCTTCGTCGGTCTGTTCGTGACGGTCGCGGTCCTGCGGAGGCGCCGATGAGGAGCGAGCGCCAGCTGCTCGACGAGATCCGCCTGCGCGAGGCGTCGGTGCACGACGCCGAGCGCGAGCGCGCGGCCGGCGAGCTCACGGGCGCGGACTTCGCGGCGATCGTTCAGCGCGAGGGGGCGGCGATCGACGCCGCGCGCGCCGCCCTGCTCGCCGTGAGTCGACCGACGGCGTCCGCGTCACCCGCGAGCGCCCCGCGTCGGCGACCGCGCAGCCGCCTGGTGGTCGCGCTGGCCTGCTTCGCGCTGGCCGCGGTCGTCCTGGTGTGGGCGAACGTGGGGCTTCGCCAGGCCGGCCAGTCCGCGAGCGGCGGCCTCGCCCTGTCCCGCGTCCAGAAGGTGCAGCAACTCTCCCTCGAGGGCGAGGCCGACGTCGCCGCGGGCGACGACGTCGCCGCCCTCGCGGCGTACCAGGCGATCCTCAACCTCGAACCCACCAACGTCGCCGCCCTCACCGAAGCGGGGTGGCTGGACTTCACGGCGGGTAGCGCCAGCAAGAACGCGTCGGTGGTGGCGCGCGGCGTCGACGATCTGCACCGAGCGGTCACGCTGGCGCCCGCGTCACCCGCGCCGCGCCTGTACTACGCCATCGTCGCGGCGTCGACCCCCGGGAATCAGGCGCTCGCTAAGCAAGAGTTCTCGGTGTTCCTCACCCTGCGACCCTCGCGCGCGCAGCGACTGATCGCGGCGCCGTTCTTGGGCAACCTCGGGCTCCTCGGTTAGCGGCGGGCGCTCGCGCTGGCGTCAGGCCGTGACGCGACAGGTGTCGTCGCCGCGTGCGCGCGACGTCAACGTCACGTTGGTGGACTTAGCGCCCAGTCCCTCGAGCATTCCCGCGATCAGACCACGGTCCACCGCGCACAAGACGGGGTGATGTTGCGCCGCTGAACCGAAGGGGCAGTTCTCGGATACCACCGACTGCGAGGTGCCGCCCACCTCGACGCGCGCCGCGAAGCCGTGCGCGGTCAAGAGTCCGGCGATCGAGGACATCGCCGATTTGACCGTCACGGTGGAGTCGTGCGACGAGGCGTTGGCGGTGGTCCCCAGACCGCGACCGTACTCGAGGCCCACGTCGTGGGCGAGGGACTCCGCCGCCTTGGGTCCGAGTCGCTCCAGGGCCATCTCGAGCAGGGCCACGAGGAGGGCGTCGCGACGCACCGACCCCTCCATGGCGACGTTGTTGTCGACGACGCGGTAGCCCTTGGCCGGGCGACCGACGGTGGACTTGTGGACGTTGTCGTAGGTGACGTAGCCACCCTCGGTCAACCGTTCGACGTGGTGGCGCACCACGTTGGCGTGCACGTCGCAGTGGCGCGCGAGTTCGGTCGCCGTCGCGCCGGGGTTCTCGCGCAGGTAGAGGTAGATCTTGCGCCGGGTGTTGTCACCGAAGGAGTGCGCGAGGCTGGTCACCGTGGCGGTGAAGAGCGCCGGGTCGAGTTCGATCTCGGGGTTCGCGGACATACGGCTGGAGTTTAGGGGCTGGCGCCCCTCGGGTGAGCGACGGGGTCGGGCGTGCCGGTAGCCTCTAGTGAACACCACAAAGGATGCACCGTGACCTTCGACGCCGTGACGTACCCCGCCCTCGCGGCCATCATGGAACCCCAGGTGTTGCGCACCCTGGGGGAATTGGGCTTTCTCGACCCCGTCGTGACGACCGCGCAGGGTCTGGAGGTCACGCTCGTGCTACCCGCGGCGAACTGGCCCCAGCGCGCGTACCTCGAAGAACAGATCACCTCCGTCGCCGCGGGAGCGACGCTGACGGTGCGCACGATGAACGAAGAGGAGTTGCTGCGCCTGCGCAACTTCTTGCGCGGCTCGATGACCGGTGCCGCCGCGCCGGGCGAACACGGCCACGGCGCCGACCAGCCGAAATTCCTCGACCGACTCTCCAAGACGCGGGTGCTGGGGATCTCGTCGGGCAAGGGGGGGGTGGGAAAATCGTCGGTGACGGTGAATCTCGCCATCTCCCTGGCCCAGCAGGGTTACCAGGTGGGGGTGTTGGACGCCGACGTCTACGGTTTCTCGCTCCCCAAGATGCTGGGCGCGCTGGCCGACCCCATCGTGCTCGGCGACACCGTGCTCCCCACGCTGGCCCACGGCGTGCGCTGCGTGTCGATGGGCTACTTCGTGCCCGACGAACAGCCGGTGATCTGGCGCGGTCCGATGTTGCACAAGGCCATCGAACAACTGGTGACCGAGGCGTGGTGGGACGAGCCCGACTTCTTGCTTATCGACATGCCGCCGGGCACCGGTGACGTCGCGCTGACGCTCTCGGAGATCTTGCCGCGCATCGAGATGTACGTGGTGACGACGCCCCAGGCCGCGGCCCAGCGGGTCGCGCAGCGGTCGGCGTACGCCGCGCGCAAGTTGAAACTGTCGGTGCGGGGCGTCATCGAGAACATGAGCTGGTTCTGCGGCGACGACGGGACGCGCTACGAGATCTTCGGCCGCGGTGGCGGGGAGCTGCTCGCGCGGGACCTCGGCATCGCGTTGCTGGCCCAGATCCCACTGGACACGTCGCTGCGCGAGGGCGGCGACGAGGGGGTCCCCCTCGTCGTGTCCGACCCCACGAGCGAAGCGGCGCTCGCCTTCGCGGAACTGGCGCGCCGGGTGGCCGCGCAGGGACCCGCGCGGGTGTACCGCCAGGAGTTGCGACTCCTCTAGCGGTCAATCCCGTTGGGTAACTGGTCGATCGGCCACGCCAACAGCGCGACGGCGCTACGACACGCGAAGCGGTCGGTCATGCCGGCGACGTAGTTGACCGCGGTCGCCCACGCCAGGGGCGAGTCGGCGCGGTCCACGAGCGCCTCGGCGTCGGGTAGGAGCTCCGGGTGGCGCGCGAAGTGCTCGACCAGCGCGCGCAGCATGCCCACCACGCGCTGGGCCTGGAGTCGCGAGGCGTCGCGCATGTAGATCGAGCGGTAGTTGAAGGCGCGAAAGGCGGCGAGCGCCTCGGCGTGTGGCGCGTCCATGCCGATGACGCCGCTCGAGCGCGTGGTGGCGATCATCGCGTTGATGAAGGTACCGAGTTGTTGGCGTCGGGTGTCCCCGCAACGCGCGCGCACCAACGTCGGTAACGCGTCTGCGTCGACCACGCCCGCCGAGACGGCGTCTTCGAAATCGTGGCACACGTACGCGATGCGGTCGGCCCAGCTCACCACCTCGCCCTCGGGCGTGGCGGGGGCGGGACGCGACCACGAGTGATTGCGAATGCCGTCGAGGGTCTCGCGACACAGGTTGAGGGAACGCAGTGACACGTCGGCCCCCCACGTGGCGTGGTCGAATCCCCCGTCGACGAACGGGTCGAGGGCCTCCTCACTCGCGTGGCCCCCCGGCCCGTGACCACAGTCGTGGCCCAGCGCGATGGCGTCGGTGAGGGCCGTGTTGAGACCCAACGCGCGCGCGACGCTCGTCGCGACCTGCGCGACCTCGAGCGCGTGCGTCAACCGGGTGCGCATGTGGTCGTCGGGGAAGACGAAGACCTGCGTCTTGCCCGAGAGGCGTCGAAACGCGGTCGAGTGAAGGATTCGATCGCGGTCACGCTCGAAGCACGTGCGGTACCGGTCGGGTTCCTCGGGGGTGTCGCGGTGTCCCGCCCCGGACTCGCGGGTGGCGCCGGCGGCCAGCTGGCGATCCAGGCTCTCCTCGCGGGCGTCGCGCGACGACGCCGCCACGACGCGCCGATCGTCGGGCTCGAGGGCGGCCACGGAGTTGCGGTGGGCTCGCACGACCTCGTGGTCGGCGAAACCCTCCATCGTGGCGGCCCACTCGCGGTGGTGGTGGTCGGGGGAATGCTCGGTCACGACCATCATCTTGCCCCAACGCCGTAACATGGGGGCGTCGTCATCGACCGAGGAGTCGTCATGGAAATTCGTATTGGCATCGTGCAATCGATGAAGGAGTTGAGCGTCGAGTTGCCCGAGGGCACCGATCGCGACGCCGTACAGCAGGACGTCGAAGCCGCCCTCGAGGGCGACAAACTCCTGTGGTTGACCGACCGCAAGGGTCGCCGCGTCGGCGTCCCGGCGTCGCGGGTCGCCTACGTCGAGTTCACCAACGTCAGTGAGCGCAACGTGGGATTCGGCGCCGCCTGAGCCGTGATCGACTACCACCTGCACCTGTGGAGCCACGACGATTCGTCCGTGGGGTACCGGCTCGACCAGGTTGCCCAGTACTGCGAGGAGGCGGCGACCCACGGGGTGAACGAACTCGCCCTCACCGAGCACCTGTACCGATTCGTGGAGATGCGCGCGACCGTGGGCGACTTCTGGACGCGGTGGAACCACGAGCCGACGGCGGCTCTCATGGCGGAGTACTTCGACTTCCACGCGCGCAACTCGCTCGAGGAGTACGTGGCGTTCGCCCAACGCGCCAAGTCCGAGGGGCTGCCCGTCAAGGTCGGCCTCGAGGTCGATTTCTACCGTGACCAGATGGGCGACGTCGCCGCGTTGTTGGCGCAGTACCCCTTCGACGTCCTGATCGGATCGGTGCACTGGCTCAACACGTGGCAGTTCGACGACGTCGATAACGAGGTCCAGATGAACGAGTGGCGCACCCGCGACGTGGACGAGAGTTGGGCGCAGTACACCCGGGCGCTGGAGGAGCTCGCCGACGCGCGCTGCGTGGACGTCCTGGCGCACCCCGACGTCATCAAGGTCGCCAACCACGTAGCCACGGACCCGGCGCCGCTCTGGGAGAGAATGGCCGACGCCGCGGCCCGCGCGGACGTCTCGGTGGAGTGCTCGTCGTCGGGGTGGTTCAAACCGGTGGGCGAACAGTACCCCGCCGACGGCTTCCTCGATCGACTGGTGGCGCGCGGGGTCACCTTCACCACCGCCTCGGACGCGCACCGCGCGGAGCGCGTGGGCGCGCGCGCCGCGGACCTGGCCGGTTTACTCGAGGCCCGCGGCGTGCACGAACTCGCGGCCTACGAGCAACGTCGTCGGGTCATGGTGCCGCTGCGTAGCGCGCCGTGACCACCCTGGCCGAACTCTCGGAGGACTTCACGTCCCTCTCGGAGGTGGCGGTGGATCACCTCTTGCGCCTCACCGCGTCCTGGTCCCTCCTGGCGGACCTGTCATTCTCGGACATGGTGCTGTGCGCCCCGGACGAGCACGCGCCACCCCTCACCCGATTCGTGGTGCTGGGTCAGGTGCGGCCCAACAACCGCTCCACCCTGATCGTGGACGACCTCATCGGGTCGCTGCAGCCCGCCGACGAGTGGCCCCTGGTGCGCCAGGCCTACGAATCGGGTCAGCGCGTCGTCGGTGAGGTGGCGGTGCCCGCCCTCGCCCAGGCCGTGCCGGTCTGGTGCATCCCGGTGCGCTTCGACGCCCGCGTCATCGCGGTGTTGGTGCGACTACAGGGTCCGCTGCGCGGACCGGCCTCGCTCTACGAGCAGGCGTACCTCTCGATCTTCGAACGCCTGTGCTCCATGGTGTCGGACGCGACCTTCCCCTACCGCGAGGACACCGTGGCGGGACCCGGGATGCCGCGCGTGGGCGACGGGATCATCTTGATCAACGACGTCGGTGAAGTGGAGTTCGCCACCCCCAACGCCACCAACGCCCTGCACCGTCTCGGGGTCTACGCCTCCACCGAGGGCAAGACCTTCGCCGAGGCCGGGTTGCGCTTGCGGGTGGTGGAGCGCTGTCTGGAGTACGGCATCCCCGCGATGGAGGAGGTGGATCGTTCGAGCGACGTGGCGATCCTGTTTCACTGCGTGCCGCTCTACGACGGCGGCGTCGTCACCGGGGTCGTGGTCCTGCTGCGCGACGTCTCGGACCTGCGTCAACTCAATCGACTGGTGCTCAACAAGGAGGCCGCGGTGCGCGAGGTGCACCACCGCGTGAAGAATAACTTGCAGACGATCTCGTCGCTGCTGCGATTACAGGCGCGCCGCAGTGACGAGATCGAGACCGTGGTCGCGCTGCAGGAGGCGGAGCGCCGGGTGCGGTCCATTGCGGTGGTGCACGAGGTCCTCTCGCGTGAACCGGGCGAGGAGGTGGTGTTCGACGAGATCGTGCGCTCCATCGTCTTGCTCGTCGAGGACACGGTCCTCGCCCTGCACCCGGTCGAGATCGTGGTCAACGGGGAACTGGGGACCCTCCCCACGGACCTGGCGACGCCCCTCGCCCTCGCGCTCACCGAGCTGCTCACGAACGCCGTGGAGCACGCGTTCACGGACTTTGGCGGACCCGAGAACGAACACGTGGGGGTGGTGACGCTGGACCTCTGTCTCGAGGGCGGCCACGCCGTCGCGGAGATCCGCGACAACGGACGCGGCCTCGCCGAAGCCTTCACCCTCGACTCGGCGACGAGTCTGGGTCTGTCCATCGTGCGCGACTTGGTGCGCTCTCAGTTACACGGGACGATCGAGATGTCCAACGTGACCTACGCCGAGGGCGGGGGGACGCTCATTCGCGTCGTGGTCCCGACCGAGATCGCGACCTGACGGCCTAGTTCTGCTGCATGCGACGACGGGCGGCCAACCACTGCTTGCGCAGCTTGCGACGCTCGTCCTCGGTGGTCCCGCCCCACACGCCCGACTCCTGGTTGGTCGCCAGCGCGAACTCGAGGCAATGCTTCTGCGCGTCGCAGTTCACGCACACGCGCTTGGCGGACTCGATCTGGTCCGTGGCCATCCCCGTCGTGCCGACGGGGAAGAACAACTCGGGTTCGGTGTCGCGGCAGGCCGCGTTCGCACGCCAATCGGCGTCATCCCAAGCGTGAGTACGGTTCCAGATCAACGACATGACATAATCCTTTTTAATTAACGAAACCCCCGAAAAATCTCTCGGAAGCCGTTAAGGGCGGGAAGGTAATTTTACTCAGCGGACGCTCTATTTTCAAGGAATTTTTTGGTATTTGGGTAGCAAAGTGGACACGGATGGCAAGATTCTTATCGTGACTTCAATATTCGCGCACCGGGGACACCATCACCGGCACCCCGAGAATTCCGTCGCCGCGGTCGCGGGCGCGAGGGCCCTCGGCGCCGACGGCGTGGAGGTGGACGTCTGGCTCAGCACCGATAACTCCCTGGTCGTGAACCACGACCGGCACCTCGGCGGACGCGACATCGCGCGCAGCGCGCGTGACGACCTACGCGAGGAACCACGGGCGGCGACCCTGGAGGAGGTCCTCGCCGTCGCGGGGGCGATGCGCGTCAACGTGGAGATCAAGGCCACGCGCTCCGCGGCGTACAACACGAGGGTCGCCCGGGCGGTGGTGGAACGACTGGACGCCTCGCCGGTCTCCGCACAGTGCCTGGTGTCGAGTTTCTCCCTCGCCGTCTGCGACGAGGTTCGGCGGCTGTCGCCGACGCGCCCGGTGGGTTGGCTGGTGACGCGCCCGCGGTCCGACGACGTGCTGGAGCAGGTGCGCGCGCACCGTCTCACGTCGGCCCACCTCCCCTTCACCCGGGTGAACGAAGGGGTGGCGCGTCGCGCCACGGCCCTCGGT
>JAKCEC010000047.1 GCA_021841725.1 Actinomycetes bacterium
TTGGGTTTGACCGAGCGCTCACGCAACTGCCTCAAGCGCGCGGGGATCAACACCATCGCCCAATTGGTCAACGCCACCGAGCGCGACCTCACCTCGATCACCAATTTCGGCCAGACGTCGCTCAAGGACGTCACCGACCGTCTCGACGAGCGTGGCCTGTCACTGCGAGTAGAGGACTAAGCATGCGTGGAACTCCAACCAAGGGAAAGCGTTTCGGGGGCGACAGCGCCCACCAGAAGGCGATGATGGGCAACCTGGTGGCCTCGATGATCGCGGCCGAGGGTATCGTGACCACCGAGGCCAAGGCCAAGGCGCTGCGACCCATCGTCGAGAAGGTCGTCACCGCGGCCAAGAACTCGCCGGAGGGCTCGGTCCACGCGCAGCGTCGCGTCGTCGCGTTCATTCGGGACAAGGACATGGCGCACAAACTCTTCGCCGAGATCGCGCCGCGCTACAGCGACCGCCCGGGTGGCTACACCCGCATCTTGAAGCTCGGGCCGCGTCAGGGCGACAACGCCCCGATGGCGCGCATTGAGTTCGTCTGAGCCGATTCTCCCGGCCACCCAACGGTGGCGCCTGGACCTCGCCTACGACGGCCAGGGGCTGAACGGTTTCGCGTACCAACCCGAGGTGACGACGGTGGTCGGTCTCTTACGATCGACGTTGGCTTCGACCCTGCACCTCGCCGACGAACCCCACGTCGTGGGGGCGGGGCGCACCGACGCCGGCGTGCACGCCTTCGCCCAGGTCGTTCACGTGGACCTACCCCGTGACTTCTTCGCCTCGCGCGGTGGTCCCGACGCCGAACGACTGGTCCGCGGCCTGAACCGGCAACTGCGCGGTCGGGTCCGGGTCCTCTCGGCCTACCCGGTGGACGACGATTTTCACGCCCGCTTCTCGGCGACGTGGCGCGAGTATCGGTACCTCGTCCTCGAGACGACCCCGCCGGCCCTGGCGCTGCACGAGGCGTTCTCCTGGGCGGTCGCCGGCCCCCTCGACCTCGACGCGATGAATCGCGCCAGCGCCGCCCTGGTGGGCACCCACGACTTCCGGGCGTTCTGTCGGCGCCCGGAGGGCACCGCGCCCGGCGAACCCTTGCGCCGCCGGGTTATGGGCGCCACCTGGGAACGTTTGGCCGACACGTGGCAGATGAGCCCCGAACGGGCCCCCGCGGTGCGCTTCACGATTCGCGCCCAGAGCTTCTGTCACAACATGGTGCGCAGCCTCACCTCGACGCTGGTGGCCATCGGCCAGGGGCGATTGCCCGAGAGCACGGTCGTCGAACGTCTGGCCAGCCATCAACGCGAGTATTTGCCCGCTCCCGCCCCCGCGGGCGGACTGAGCCTCGTGGGGGTCGGCTACGGTCAATTTGCCGGGGGACCCTCCGGCTTTGTAAGATGAAAAGTCCCCCTCGGCGTATCGAGGGACCACGAAGAGATCGCTGAAGGAAGAACTGTGCGTACGTACTCACCGAAGGAAAAAGAGATCACGCGCGAGTGGCGCGTGATCGACGCCGAGGGCCTGGTCCTCGGCCGGGTCGCCACCGTCGCCGCTTCGTTGCTGCGTGGTAAGCACCGTCCCTACTTCGCGCCGCACCTCGACACCGGTGACTACGTCATCATCATCAACGCCGACAAGGTCGTGGTGACCGCGAACAAGGCGAAGCAGAACTTCCGCTACCGTCACTCGGGCTACCCGGGCGGTCTGCGCTCGACCTCGTGGCAGACCCTGATGGACACCGACCCCGAGGCGCTCGTCTTCGAGGCGATCAAGGGAATGGTGCCCAAGAACCGTTTGGGCCGCGCCCAGATGGGTAAGTTGTTCGTGTACGCCGGCGCCGAGCACCCGCACGCCGCCCAACAGCCCTCGACGTTCGACACCTCGGCGATCCGCCGCGGCTAAGGAGAATCCCCGTGACCACCCCGCTTACCCAGACCACCGGTCGTCGCAAGGAAGCCGTCGCGCGCGTGCGACTGCGTCCCGGCACCGGAACCATCACCATCAACAGTCGGGCCTTCGACAACTACTTCACCTCGGCGACCCACCGCCAAATGGTGATGGAGCCGATGCGTCTGACCGAGACGGTGGAGACCTACGACGTGGACGCGACCATCGAGGGTGGCGGCGTGGCGGGTCAGGCCGGCGCCCTGCGTCTGGGTATCGCGCGTTCGCTGCTGGAACTCAACGAAGAGCTACGACCGCCGCTCAAGAAGGCCGGACTCCTGACGCGTGACGCGCGAAAGAAGGAGACCAAGAAGTACGGCCTCAAGAAGGCGCGTAAGGCTCCGCAGTACTCGAAGCGCTAGACGTCATGGCCGTGCACTTTGGCACGGACGGAATCCGGGGCCACGCCTACGAGGAGATCACGGTCGACCTGGCGTATCGCCTGGGTCGAGCGGTCGGCGAGACCTTCGACGTCCCGGTCTTCGTCGGTTACGACACCCGTGAGAGTTCACCCGTCCTGGCGGCCGCCGTCCTGGCGGGGCTCGCGGACGTGGGCGCCGTCGCGCACAACCTGGGCGTCTTTACGACGCCGGGGGTCGCGGTCATCGCGCAGCGTCGCGCCGGGGCCGGCATCGTCGTCTCGGCCTCGCATAACCCGTTCTACGACAATGGATTGAAGGTCCTCGGGGTGGGCGGGGGCAAGCTCGACGTGCGCACCGAGCGCGCCGTCGAGGACGCGCTCAACGCCGCGCCCGGCCCCGGGCGCGCGACCTTCGCCGACGTGGCGGTCGACGCGACCGCCGAACGCGAATACGCCGAACACCTGCGCGATCTGGTGCCGGGGGACCTCTCGGGACTCCACCTGGTACTCGACTGCGCCAACGGCGCGGCGTCGCACGTCGCGCACCAGCTCTTCGAGGGGACCGGCGCTCGCGTGACCACGATCCACGACACCCCGAACGGCACGAACATCAACCTCGACTGCGGCTCCACCCACCCCGACGACCTCCGCGCCACCGTGGTGCGCCTCGGGGCGGACCTGGGACTGGCCTTCGACGGCGACGCCGATCGCCTCATCGCGGTGGACGCGCGGGGCACTCTGCGCAACGGCGACGACTTGGCGGTGTTGTTCTCGATCGAGGGACAGGCCCGGGGAGAACTGGACGGGGTCGTCGTCACGGTCATGAGCAACCTGGGCCTCCGACGCGCGTTGCGCGAACGCGGCGTCGAGATCGTGGAGACCGACGTGGGCGACCGCAACATCCTGGCCGCCCTCGAGGAGCGCAGCTGGAACTTCGGCGCCGAACAGTCGGGGCACCTCATCTTTCGTCACATGAGCCCCACGGGTGATGGCCTGTTGACGGGCATGCTGGTGGCGGACATGGTGGCGCGCTTCGGACCCCTGGCCGATCAGTGCGACGCGGCGTGGGAGCGAGTTCCCCAGGACCTCATCAACATCGCCTCGAGCGAGTACGACGATTTCGCGGTGCGTGAGATGTTCGACGACGAGTGTCGCCAACGCAACGTGGCGAGCGGAGACGTGCGCTTGTTGATCCGCCCCTCGGGGACCGAGCCCCTGGTGCGGGTCATGGTCGAGGCGCTCGACGGATCCTTCGTGACGAACTTCACGACGCGCGTGCGCACGCACTTCTTCGGCGCGCCCTCGGGGCCCGCGTAAAACACCGCGGGTTAGACTGAGCCCATGTGTGGCATCATCGGGGTCGTAGGATCCACCGACACCCTGGCGACGCTCCTCCAGGGTCTGCAGCGTTTGGAGTATCGCGGTTACGATTCCGCCGGCGTCGCCCTGGTGCGCGCGGGACACACCTGGCGCGCGCGCACCGCCGAGGGAACGGAGTCGGTCGCGGCGTTGCGGCGCGAGTGCGCCGACGCGCCCGAGGGGTACCGTTCGGGGATCGGCCACACCCGGTGGGCGACGCACGGCGCGCCCGAGGCCGAGAACGCGCACCCTCACCTCGACTGCTCGGGTCACGTCGCCATCATCCATAACGGCATCATCGAGAACCACACCGAGCTGCGCGAGGAGTTGCGCGAGCGCGGGCACGTCTTCACCTCGGTGACCGACACCGAGGTGGTGGCGCACCTGGTGGAGGAGCTGCGCGCGTCGGGCTTCGACCTGCTGGACGCGGTGCGCCACGCCCTGGCGCGCGTGCGCGGGGCCTTCGCCATCGCCGTGATGGACGCCACCGAACCCGACGTCATCGTCGCGGCGCGACGGATCTCCCCGCTGGTGGTGGGCACCTCGCCGGGGGTCACCTACGTCGCCAGCGACGTACCGGCCATCCTGGGTCGCTCGACCGCTTTCTACGCGGTCAACGACGACGAGATCGTGCGACTCGGCCCCGAGGGATTCCGCGCCGTCGACCTCGAAGGGGCGCCGGTGCGCCTGCGCCAATTGCAGATCGACTGGGACCTCGAAACGGCGGAGAAGGGCGGGTTCGACGATTTCATGAGCAAGGAGATCGCCGAGCAACCCGCGGCGGTGCGCGCCACGCTACTGGACCGTCGCCACCGCGACGGCGCCATCGTCTTCGACGAACTGCGGATCTCGGACCAGGAACTCCTCGACGTGCAGCGCGTGGTCCTCGTCGCGTGCGGGACGTCATTGCACGCCGCGCACGTGGCCAAGTACGCCATCGAGCGGTGGTCGCGCCTGAGCGTGGAGGTGGACATCGCGAGCGAGTACCGCTACCGCGACCCCATCGTCGAGATCGGCACCCTGGTCATCGGCGTCTCCCAGAGCGGTGAGACCATCGACACCATCCAGGCCATCCGCGAGGCGCAGCGTCGCGGGGCGCGGGTGGTGGCCATCTCGAACATCGTCGACTCCTCCCTGGCGCGAGAGGCGGACGCGGTGATCTACACCCGCGCGGGCCTCGAGGTCTCCGTGGCCTCCACCAAGGCCTTCGTCGCTCAGGTGGCGGCCCTGGAGTTGCTGGCGTTGCGGCTCGCGCAGTTGCGCAAGACCCTGACCCCCGAGGAGATCGAACGCTACGTCGCGGGACTCAACGAGGTGCCCGACCACGTCGCCACAGTCCTCGACCGACGCGACGACGTGGACGCCGTCGCGCGCCAGTTGCTCGACGCGCGCGACTACTTCTTCATCGGTCGTCACGTGGGGTACCCCACGGCGCTCGAGGGCGCGCTCAAGCTCAAGGAGATCACGTACCTGCACGCCGAGGGGTACGCGGCGGGCGAGCTCAAGCACGGCCCGTTGGCCCTCATCGAGCCCGGGGTCATCGTGGTGGCGGTCACCACCGACCCCCTCATGCACGAGAAGATCCTCTCGAACGTCGCCGAGGTGAAGGCGCGCGGCGCGACGGTGATCGCGGTCGCGACCGACGAGGACGGTCGCATCGACGCGGTGGCCGACTTCGTCCTGCGCGTCCCCGCCAGCGACCCGATGTTCTCGCCCATGATCGACATCGTGCCCCTGCAACTGCTGGCCTACTCGTTGGCGCGCGGGCTCGGTCGCAACGTGGACCGGCCGCGCAACCTGGCCAAGACCGTCACGGTGGAGTGATGGCGACCGAGGCGGTGGGTGTCGACGTCGTGGACGTGGCGCGCTTCGCCCTGGCGCTACGACGACGGCCGCGCCTCCTCGAGCGACTCTTCACCCCGCGAGAACGCGAGGACGCCGCGGGTCGCCCGGAACGATTGGCGGCGCGCTTCGCGGCCAAGGAGGCCGTCTTGAAGACCCTGGGGTCGGGACTGGGCGACGCGCCCTTTTCCAGCATCGAGGTCCAACGCCGCCCGAGTGGGGCGCCGGTGATCGTGCTCCACGACGGCGCGGCCGATCTCGCGCGCGCCCGCGGTATCACCCGCCTGCACGTGTCGCTTTCGCACACCGCCACCCTGGCGACGGCGTTCGTCATCGGATCCTCGGACGTCGCACGTGCCGGTTGAGGGAGTGCACCGACCCGCGTGGGCCGAGATCTCGCGTTCGGCGCTGGCCCATAACATCGCGGTCGTGCGCGAGCTGCTCGCCGCGACGCAGGTGTGCGCGGTGGTTAAGGCCAACGGGTACGGGCACGGCGCGGTGCTCGCGGCGCGCGCCATGATCGAGGGCGGCGCCGACTCCCTGGCCGTCGCCATCATCGACGAGGGGATTGAGTTGCGCGCCGCCGGAATCAGCGAGGCGATCCTGCTGCTCTCGGAGATCCCCGCCGAGACGGTGGCGGCCGCCCTCGAGGCCGACTTGACGTTGACGGTGGGCTCGCTCGAGGGGGCGCGCGCGGCGGCGGACGAGGCCGCGCGACTCGGCGGGCGCCACCGGGTGCACCTCAAGGTCGACACGGGCATGTTGCGCCAGGGCGTCAGTCCGCGCGAAGCGTTGCGCGCGGCGCGCATCCTCCAGGACTGCGCGGCACTCGAGCTCGAGGGGATCTTCACGCACTTCTCGGTGGCCGACGGCGACAGCGAGGAGGACCGGGCCTTCACCACGCGACAGATCGAGGTGTTCAACCGGGTGCGTGCCGAGTTGCGCACCCACGGTATCGACCCGCCGCTGGTGCACCTCGCCAACAGCGCGGGCGCCCTCGGTCATCCCTCGTCGCACGCGCGCCTGGCCCGACCCGGATTGGTGCTCTACGGCTACCTCCCGGCGCCGTGGCTCGACGCAGTGCTCGCCGCGCACGGCGTCGCCCTGCGCCCGGCCCTGTCGTTGCGCGCCCGGGTGGTCGCCACCCGTCGCGCGGAGGTCGGTGACCGGCCCAGTTACGGGCGCCGCCGCGAGATCGAGGTACCCTCCACGATCGCCACGGTGCCCTTCGGCTACGCCGACGGCTACCCGCGCCGGCTCTTTGACGCGGGCGCCGAGGTCCTCATCAACGGGCGTCGCTACCCGCTGGCGGGGATGGTCACCATGGACCAACTGTTGATCAACTGCGGCGACGACGAGGTCCACGTCGGCGACGACGTCGTGCTGCTCGGTACGGTCGGCGGCGACACGATCAGCGCCGAGGACTGGGCGCGCTGGGCCTCGACGGTGACCTGGGAGATCCTGTGCGGCATCGGGGCGCGGGTGCCGCGCGTGCTCGTCGAGTGAGCATGGACCTCGCCGAACTACCCCACTGTTGTGCGTGCGCGCTGCACACGACGCGCACGCGCGTCGTCGTGGGATCGGGCCCCCCGGGCCCCCGGCTACTCGTGGTGGGCGAGGCCCCGGGACGACACGAGGATGAGGGTGGCGAACCCTTCGTGGGCCGGAGCGGACAACTGCTGGTGCGCCTGATTCTCGAGGAACTCGGCCTCGAGCGCGCGCAGTACTTCGTGACCAACACCGTCAAGTGTCGTCCACCCCACAACCGCACGCCGCGCGCGAGCGAGGTGGCGACGTGTCGCCCGTGGCTCGAGGCCCAGATCGCCGCGCTGTGGCCCGCGCGGATCCTGGCGGTCGGTAACGTGGCGGCCCGGGCGGTCTTCGGCTTCGACGAGGGTATCTCGCGCACGCACGGTCGTCGGGGCCAGTACCTCGACGTGGCGGGCGTGGCGACCTACCACCCGGCCGCGGCGCTGCGCGCGGGACCTAACGTGGTGGACGTGATGCGCGCCGACTTGCGGTCCCTTCGCTCGATGGGGGTGTGAATGAGTTTCGTGCGCACCTGTCGCGACGCCGCGGCCACCCGCGACGCCGGTGAGGCCTTCGCGCGGGTGTTGCGCCCCGGCGACGTCGTGCTCGTGAGCGGTCAACTGGGTGCGGGCAAGACGACCTTCGTCCAGGGTGTGGCGCGGGGCCTGGGGGTGCGCGAGCGCGTGACCAGTCCGACCTTCACGATGGTGCGCCAGCACGTCACCCACCACGAGAGCGGGATCGCCACGCTGCACCACGCCGACGTGTACCGCGTCGAGAGCGTGGGTGAAGTGCGCGACCTCGACCTGGGGGAGTTGGTGGAGGAGGCCGCGGTGGCCCTGGTGGAGTGGGGCGACCTGGCGGCGTCGGTGTTCGGGCGCGACGTACTGACCGTCGCACTGGACTTCGACGACGACGAGGTCCGTACCATCACCGTGGACGGCGTGCTCGACGAGGAACGGCGTCGGGCGTTGGACGACTGGAGCGCGACGTGAACATTCTCGCCATCGAGACGGCCACCGCGGTGTGCGCGATCGGTCTGCGCACCCGCGAGGGCGTCGAGCTCGGCTGGGTGGTGGACGAGGACCGCCACCACACCGAGGTGCTGAGCGCCGCGATCGCGCGCGCCCTCGGCGAAACGGGTCTGCGCGCGCGCGACCTCGACCGCGTGGTCGTCGACCGGGGGCCGGGGCTCTTCACCGGACTGCGCGTGGGCCTGGCGACGGCGATCGCCCTGAGCGAGGGGACCGGGGCGCCCTTGGTCGCGGTGACCTCGCTGGAACTGCTGGCGCACGGGGCGTACGCCGACGGCACGCGCGGGACCCTGGTGTGCGGCGTGGACGGACGGCGCGGCGAGGTGTTCGTCCAGAGCTTTCGCCTCGAGGACGACGGGGTCCGACCCCTGACGCCGGCCACGGTGGCGACGCCGCGGGCGGTGGTCATCGAGTGGGCCACCAACGGAGCGCCCGTCACCTTCACGGGTGACGGCGTGCAACGCTACCTGCGGGACTTCGCCGCGGTGCCCAACGGGGTCGTCGAGCACCAGCTGGTGCCATCGGTCAGCGCGGCGCTGGGACTGGGGGTCACGCGTGAGACGGTGACGCACGTCGAGCCGATGTACTTGCGGGAAGCGGACGCCGTCGCCAACTTCTCCACGCGCCAACGCCCGTGAACGGGTGGC
>JAKCEC010000048.1 GCA_021841725.1 Actinomycetes bacterium
CCGTCTTCACCGCGTTCATGTCGGGCACCGAGTTGGTCTTGCCCCAGATGTACCTGCAGGGCGAAGCCCTGCTCGAGATGATCATGCAACAGCGGCCGACCGTGGCCCTGGGGGTCCCCACCATTTGGAACGACCTCTTGCGCGCGGCCGGGGGCCGCAGCGACGCGGACCTGACGAGCCTGCGCACCATCGTGGCCGGGGGCGCCCCCGTACCGCGCTCCTTGATCGAGGCCTTCCGCGAACGCCACGGCGTCGACGTTCTCCAGGGCTGGGGCATGACCGAGACGAGTCCGCTGGTGGCCGTCTCACAACCGCCCATGGGCGTCAGCCGCCAGCACGAGGTCGACTACCGGGTCAAGGCCGGGCGCGTCATGGCCGGGGTCGAGATCCGCCTGACCAACGAGGCGGGTGAGGTGCTGGCGCGCGACGGCGTGGCGGTCGGCGAGTTCGAACTGCGGGGCCCCTGGATCACCGCGAGCTACTACGGCGCCGAGGCGCCCGAGCTCTTCCGTGACGGCTGGCTGCGCACCGGCGACATCGGCACCCTCGATCCCCACGGCTTCATGGTGATCACCGACCGCGCCAAGGACATGATCAAGTCGGGGGGTGAGTGGATCAGCTCCGTGGAACTCGAATCTCGCGTCATGGGCCACGACGGGGTGTACGAGGCCGCGGTCATCGCGGTGCCCGACGACCGCTGGCAGGAACGACCGCTCTGCGTCGTCGTGCGCACGCCCGACTCGAACGTCACCGCGCTCGAACTTCGTGACTACCTCGGCGCGTTCGTCGCCAAGTGGTGGGTACCCGAACACTGGAGTTTCGTCGAGCGTCTGCCCAAGACGAGCGTGGGCAAGTTCGACAAGCGGGCGCTGCGTCGGATGTTCGCCGACGGCGAGCTCGTGGTGGAGACCCCGTGAGTGACTCCCTCGACCAGTTGGCCGACGAGGTCGGCGCCCTCGAACGGCGGGTGTCCGACGTCATCTTCGACGCCGTACGCGCGCAACTGCGCGACGACGCCGCCGAGGCGGCCCGCGAACTCGAGCGGCGACTGACGAGGGTCCGTCGGAGCCTGCAGAAGGCGGAGGGCCTGCTCCGCGACGCCGAGCGCGACTAGCCCCACGCGTTGACCTCGTTGATGACGCGCCGGAGGGTCGCGTAGCTGCGTCCGTTGAAGTCGAAGCGAACGGTGGTGCCGAGCGCACCCTCACCCACCGTGAAGTCGAGTGGTGCGAATCTCGTCGTCAGGCGGGCGAACTGCGCCGGGCTCGGGGCGACGCGCACCTCGACGAGGGCCTCGCCCTGACCGGTGACGCACCCGCGGTAGTTGGAATAGAACGTGGTGATCTCGCGCACGGCGGCCTCGATCGAGTCGCACAGAAAGTAGCTCACGTCGTCACCCTGGGACAGGTAGCCCCCGTCCAGGACCTCGCGCGCCATGAAGTCGTGCCAGCCACTCCAGAAGGTGCCGCCGGGTCGGTCCACCAACACCACGGGAACGGGGTCACTCTTGCCGGTGTGCAACAGCGTCAAGATCTCGAAGAGTTCGTCCATCGTCCCCACCCCGCCCGGGAACGCGACGAAGGCCTGGGACGAGCGCGTCATGATGACCTTACGCGTGAAGAAGTAGGACGTCGCGATGTGGCGGTGTTCGACGTCGATGAACTCGTTGGTGCCGTGTTCGAAGGGCAGCTCGATATTGACGCCGATGGTCTTGTCGCGACCCGCGCCCTTCGAGGAGGCCTCCATGATCCCCGGTCCCGCCCCCGTGACCGTGAGCCAACCGCGTCGCGCCAACTCGGCGCTGAGGGCGCTGGCCATGCGGTAGAGCTCGCTGTCGGGGCGGGTGCGCGCCGAACCGAAGACGGTCGCCTTGGGGATGTCGCGATAGGGCTCGAACAGCCGGGACCCCTCGAGCAACTCCTCCAACGCCGTCACGGCGCTGCGCAGGTCACCCACGTCGCTCTCGTACTGGGCCAGGGAGAGGGCCCGCGAGACGAGCGCGCGAATGGCGACGACGTGCTCGGGGGAGACCACCGTCCCCACGGTGGCCTCGGCGACGAATCTCTCGATCGCGTCGGGGGTCACGCGTACGACTGGTAGAGCGTGGTGCGCTGGCGCAGCACTCGTCCCAGGGGCTCGACCAGTCGCTCGAGCATGTCCACGTCCATCGCCTGACCGTGCACGGCGCCCGCGGCGCGCGAAATGTTCTCATCCATCAGGGTCCCGCCCACGTCGTTGGCGCCCGCGCACAAGATTCGCCGCGAACCCTCGACGCCCATCTTGACCCAACTGACCTGAATGTTGTTGATGAGGGTGGCGTAGTGCAAGCGGGGCACCGCGTGCATCAACACCGCTTCACGGAACGTCGGCCCCTTGCGGGACTTGCCCCGCAGGAATAACGGCGTGGCCATGTGCACGAAGGGCAGCGGCACGAATTCGGTGAACCCCCCCGTCTCCTCTTGCAGGTCGCGGGTGCGGATCAGGTGCGTCGCCCAGGCGTCCGCACCCTCCACCGCCCCGAACATGATGGTGATGTTGGAGTTCAGCCCCACGCCGTGCGCGGCGCGATGGACTTCGAGCCACTGGTCTGAAGTGATCTTGTCGGGGCACAGGATGCGCCGGACCTCGTCGTCGAGGATCTCGGCGGCGGTGCCCGGGAGCGTCTTGAGTCCCGCGTCGCGCAGGCGCGCCAAATAGGTCGCCAGGTCCACCCCGCTGCGTCGGGCGCCCTCGAACACCTCGAGCGCGCTGAAGGCGTGGATGTGAATCGAGGGCGAGCCCGCCTTGACCGCCGCGACGACGTCGACGTAGTACTCACCGTCGAAGTTCGGGTGGATGCCGCCCTGGAGGCACACCTCGGTCGCGCCCCGCTGGGCCGCTTCGCGCACGCGCTCACTGATCTCCTCGAGCGTCAGCAGGTAGGGGTCACCGCGCAGATTGAGCGAGAGTGGTCCCTTGGAGAACGCGCAGAATCGACACTTGAACGTGCAGACGTTGGTGTAGTTGATGTTGCGGTTGATGACGAAGGTGATCGGGTCGCCGACGAGGTCGCGTCGCACCTGGTCGGCGCGTTCCACCACGGCGTTGAAATCACCGCCGCGCGCCTCGAAGAGCGTCACCAATTCGGCGTGTTCGAAGCGGTACCCGGGTTCGTATCGCGCGAGGAGGTGCGCCACCGCGCTGGAACGCACTCGCGCCGTGGGCGCCGCCGGGGGAGGGGCGTCGGCGCCCGAGTACCACTCGTCGTGACGGGCCAGTCCGCTGGCGTCACTCTGGGCCAACACGTGGGGGCGCACCGCGTCGTCGAGGAAACCCTCGCGTCGGATGAACGCGGGGTAGACGGTGAGGCGCGGGGCGAGTACGAAGCCCAAGTCCTCGCACTGCGCCGCCAGGGTGTCGATCGCCGGCCAGGCGCGCTCGGGGTTCACGTGGTCGCGGGTGACCGGGGAGATCCCGCCGAAGTCGTCGATGCCGTAGGCGATCAGTTTGGTGGGGTCGTCGCTGAGGTTCGGCGGGGCCTGCAGGTGGATGTCGTCGGGCAGGAGCACGCGCGCCGCGGCGATCGTCCAGAAGAATTCCTCGTCGGACGCCGCCGGCGAGTTGGCCATCGCGGTGTGGGCCTTGGGTAAGAAATTCTGGATGATCACCTCTTGTACGTGACCGTGCCGGGCGTGACTCTCGGCGATCGCCGCCAACGTCTCGAGGCGATCGTCGCGCGTTTCGCCGATCCCCACCAAGAGACCGGTGGCGATGGGGATGCGCAAGTGGCCGGCGTACTCCAGGGTGGCCAGGCGGCGCGCCGGTTCCTTGTCCGGTGAGAGTCGGTGCGCCGGCAACTGCGCCAGACTCTCGAGCATCATGCCCTGCGACGCGGCCACGGCGCGCACCTGACGTAGTTCGAAGTCGTAGAGGGCGCCGGCGTTGACGTGCGGCAAGAGACCGGTGGATTCCAGGACCATCTGGGCCGCGTTCACCACGTAATCGATCGTCGAGCGGTAGCCGCGCGCCGCGAGCCAGCGCGCCGCTTCGTCGTAGCGCAGTTCGGGCCGTTCGCCCAGGGTGAAGAGGGCCTCGCTCACTCCCGCGTCGCGTCCCCGGGTGGCGACCTCCATCACCTCGTCCAGGCTCATGTAGGGTGCCGCCACCCGCGCCGGTGCTTGCGCGAAGGTGCAGTAGCCGCATCGATCGCGACAGAGGTGCGTCAGCGGGATGAACACCTTGGGTGAGTAGGTCAGGACCTGGCCGTGAGCGGCGCGCGCGCGGGCGAACGCCGCGGCCGTGAGGTCGGGCAGGCTCATGGCGCGCACGTCGTCGATGGATGTCCCGGGAGCGTAGATCGTCATGGTGTCGATACTACGACGGACGTCGCGCGCGGCGGTCCGCTCCGGCGCCGTCGGCGCGCGAACGAACGGGCGGCTACTTCTCCGCGAGTTTGGACGCGACGAGGGCCAGCAGATCCTCGTAGGAGTTGACGAACGACGCCACCCCCTCCTTCTCGAGTTGCTCGGTGATCCGCGGCAGTGACACCGTGGCGGGCAGCATGTCCAGCAGCGCCGCGGTCGCGCTCAGGGACCCCGGGGTCGCCAACAGCGACGTCTCGAATCGTCCACGGTCGAGCGCGGCGTCGAGCGTCGCGTCGGGCATCGTGTTAACGGTCTCGTCGGCCACGATGGAGTTGACGTAGAGCAAGTCGTCGTAGTGCGGGTTCTTGGGCGACGTGGAGGCCCACAGGGGGCGCTGCACCTGCGCCCCCGCGTCCAGGAGCCTCGTCACCCGATCCGACGCCATCCAGCGCAGGTAGATCTCGTAGGCCGCCGCCACCTGGGCGTTGGCGACGTGACCCCGCAAGACGTCGCCCTCCTCGAGCAGCTGATCGACCGCGGCGTCCACGCGCGAGACGAAGAAGGAGGCCACGCTAGCCAGACGCCCGAGGTCGCGACCCGCGCGTTGGGCGGCCTCCAGGCCGGCGCACCAGGCCTCGAGGACCTGGTCGTAACGCTCCAGGGAAAAGATCAGCGTGACGTTGACGTTGATGCCCTCGGCCAGTACGCGCGTGATCGCCGACAGACCCTCGAGCGTCGCCGGGATCTTGATCATCACGTTGGCGCGGTCGACCTGGGACCAGAGACGCTGCGCCGCCGTCACCGTGGCCTCGCCGTCGCGGGCCAGTCGCGGGGACACTTCGAGGGAGACGAAGCCGTCACCGTAGCGTCGCCGCCCCCGGGCGAACTCCTCCTGGCTGGCCGCGTGCAGCGCGCCCAAGACGTCACACGCGTCGCGCACGTCGGCGCTGGCCAGCAGTTCGAACACCGTCTCGGCGTCATTCGAGGTCGACGCAGCCAGTAGCGCGTCGTAGGCGTCCGACGTCGCGAACGCCTTGGCGAAGATGGCGGGGTTGGACGTGACGCCGCGCGCGCCCGCGGCCACCAGTGCGGCCAGGGTGCCGTCCACCAGCCAGTCTCGACGAATGTTGTCGATCCACGGGCTCTGACCGAACTCGTCGAAGAGGGTGTGCAGGCGCGTCACGACGCCACCCCCACGCGGGAGGCGACGAAGTCCACGAGCACCTCGGCGTTGATGTGGAAGTGCTCGAACGCGTAGGCGCCCGGTGCGGAGAGACCGAAGGTGTCGATGCCGATGGCGTCATCGACGTAGCGGTGCCAACCCAGCGTCGCCCCCGCCTCGAGCGACACCGACGCGACGTCGCGACGGAGCACGTCGGCCCGGTACGGGGCGTCCTGTGCCTCGAAACACGCCCAGCAGGGCAGGGCGACGACGCGCGTCGCGATACCCCGGGCGCCGAGCTGCTCGTGGGCGGCGAGACAGTATTGGACCTCCGAGCCGGTACCCACGAGGGTGTACACCGCGTGGGGGTCCTCGCGCAGGACGTAGCCGCCGCGCGCCGCGCCCGCGCGCGACGCCCGCGCGTCCTCACCGCTCAGGACGGCCACGTCCTGACGGGTCAACACCAGCGCCGTCGTCGGGGGGGAGGGCTCGCGCAAGAAGTCCTGCACTAACGCCATCGTTTCGTTCGCGTCGCTCGGACGCACCACGTGCACGCGCGGCATCGCGCGCAACGCCGCCAGGTGCTCCACGGGTTGGTGCGTCGGGCCGTCTTCACCCACGCCGACCGAATCGTGCGTGAAGACGAACAGGACCCCCGCGTGACTCAAGGCGGCCAGTCGAATCGCGGGACGCGCGTAGTCCGAGAAGACGAAGAACGTCGACCCCGCCGGACGGAGACCCCCGTGCAGAGCTTGTCCCACCATGATCGCGCCCATCGCGAACTCTCGAATGCCGTAGTGGATCTGGCGACCGCCCGGGTTCTCGCGACCCTGGGCGCCGCTGTGCGCGAGGATCACGCCCGTGTTGTCCGTCAAGTCCGCGGACCCCGCACTCAGCCCCGGGGTCAGTGACGCCCAGGTGTCCATCGCGCGCTGCATCGCCTTGCGCGTGGCCACCTGGGTCCCGCCCTCGTAGGGCTCAGCGGTCGCCGGGTCCACCAATCGGCCGGCGTGAGCCAACTGGGCGCTCAGGGCCTCGCCGCGCGCGCCCGCCGCCGTCACGCGTTCGTGCCAGGCACTGGCGAGGTCGGTGCGCCGCGCCACGTGAGCGCGATTGAGCGCGGGCAGGTCCGCGTCGAGGGCGAAGGGTTCGTCGGGCATTCCGAGGATGGTCTTGACCTCGGTGATCGCGGCGCGAGAGAACGGTGAACCGTGCGCCTCGCGTCGGTCCTGCATCGTCGGCGAGGGGTACCCGATGTGCGAACGCACGACGATCAAGGTCGGTCGACGGGTGTCGGCCACGGCCTCGCGCGCCGCGGCTTCGATCGCGTCCAGGTCGTTCGCGCGTTCACCCAGGGTGATCACCTGCCAGCCGTAGGCCGCGAACCGCGCGGGCGCGTCGTCGTGCAACGCCAATTCGGTCGGGCCATCGATGGTGATGTGATTGTCGTCGTAGAAGACCGTCAACCGGTCCAGGCCCAGCGATCCGGCCAGGGACGCCGCCTCGTGACTGATCCCCTCTTCGAGGCAGCCGTCGCCCGCGACCACCCACGTGCGGTGGTCGACGAGTTCCGCCCCGAAGTCCGCGCGCAGCATTCGCTCGGCGATCGCCATCCCGACGCCGTTGGCGATGCCCTGACCCAAGGGTCCCGTCGTCACCTCGACGGTGGGGGTCAGCCCCACCTCCGGGTGACCCGGGGTGCGCGAGTGGGGCTGGCGAAATCCCTGGAGGTCCGCCACGCTCAGGTCGTAGCCGAAGAAGTGCGCGATGCCGTACTGCAGAATCGAGGCGTGTCCGCAACTGAGGATGAAACGGTCCCGGTCGGACCACTGCGGAGCGCTCGGATCGTGGCGCAACACGCGCGAGAACAACGTGGTCGCCAGTGGCGAGAGGGCCATCGCGGTGCCGCTGTGGCCGGAATTGGCCGCCGCGGGCGCGTCCATGGCCAGCGCCATCAGATTGCGGATGGTCCGTCCTTCGAGATCGCTCGCCCCGAGAAATAACTTGTCGCTCATCACATGAAGGTTACTTAACCCCGACCGGTGGTTCCGACGTCGCGCGCGTCACGAGGGCGCCGACGCGGGTCAGTGAGTAGTCTGGGGGAGTGAGGACTCCCTCGTGGCGCAAGTTTTTTAAGGGTGCCTCAATGCAACGCGACCTCGAGGAGGTCCGCGACCTGTTCCTCCGTTACCTCAAGGAACAGACGATTCAGCCCCTCAAGGACTTGGGGCGGTTCGTCGCCTTCGGCGTGCTCGGCAGCCTCTTCGTCGCCTTCGGCGTCGTCGTCGGCCTACTCGGCCTCCTACGGATGTTCCAGGCGCTCTTCCCGGTACTCGACGGGAGTCTCTCGTGGATTCCCTACGTGATCATCGTGGTCCTGGCCGGGGTCATCGGCGCGGTCGTGGTACAGCGGGTGCTCGCGGGCGCCCCGCGGCGCACCAAGGACGACCAGTGAGCACGAAGGACCCCACCCGACAGCAGCTCGAGGACTCCGTGCGCGCACTCTTGCCACGTCCGAGTGACATTCCCGCGCGCATCCGTGCCGCTCAGTCCTCGACGGCCGGGGCCGGCGTGGCCGGACTCGTCACCGGCTACCTCTGGGGCTGGCTGCGCGGGCGTCGTTCGCGGCGCGCGCGGCGCGCGTAATGTTCGCCCTACTCTGGCGGCGCGCGATCGTGGGGGCGCTTCGCCGCTCGTGGGCGCAGCGTTCGGGCGTCTGGTTGGTCCTCGCGCTCGCCCTAGTGTTGCTACGACGCCTCGACGGTGCAGCGCAGCGCCGACCGCGATCTCGACCCTAGGAGAATGATGACTTCAGCCGCCGAGCTGCGCGCGGGCGAGCGCGTCATGTTGACGGACGCCAAGGATCGCCAGTACCTGATCACCCTGAAGGTGGGCAACGCGTTTCATACGCACACCGGCATCATTCAACACGACGACATCATCGGCGCCCTCGAGGGATCGGTCGTGCGCGGCAGCACCGACCGCGGCTTCTTGGTCCTGCGTCCCACCCTCTCGGACGTCGTCTTGAAGATGCCCCGCGGCGCCCAGGTGATCTACCCCAAGGATTTGGGGACGATCTTGATGCAGGCCGACGTGGGTCCGGGCATGCGCGTGCTCGAAGCCGGGGTGGGGTCCGGCGCGTTATCGATGACGCTATTGCGCGCCGGGGCGCGCATCACG
>JAKCEC010000049.1 GCA_021841725.1 Actinomycetes bacterium
GACGGGCAGACCCGCGCGCGCGGCCAGGAACTCCAACGCCTGGTTCTCCGCGACCACCGCACCCGCTGATTCGAGCCAACTGGTGCCGTTCAGGCCCGAGCACGCGACGACCATGTCGAAGAGGAGCGAGTTCTTGGTCGGCGCGTTCGGGATGAACGCCAGGAACCGGGGCGAGTCGATGGAGACGACGTGCTCGGCCAGGTGGTCACGGAAGAAGTCCAGCGTCGCCTCGGCGTCGCGGCCGTCCTCGGTGATCAACCCGTCGAGGCTGGGTAGCGCGATGGGTGAGTGCATGCCGAAGTCCAGGGGGGCGTCGTGCTCGAGACGATCGCGACAGTACTCGAAGATCGAGTTGGTGAACGTCTCGTCGTAGGTGAACATGGGGTGCCTCATTGCACGACCTTTCCGTAGGGCTCCGTCCATCGTAGAAGAGGGGCGCGACGACCGGCGGACG
This sequence comes from Actinomycetes bacterium, assembly GCA_021841725.1. Classification (GTDB taxonomy): domain Bacteria; phylum Actinomycetota; class Acidimicrobiia; order Acidimicrobiales; family RAAP-2; genus RAAP-2. Next base: position 455 of record JAKCEC010000049.1, read on the forward strand.
ACCCCGAACTAACATCGGCCCATGGCTCGAGCGCGCGTGGGGTACCTGGGGCCGGAGGGGTCGTTCTCGCACGAGGCGGTCCTAACCCTGCCCGACGCGCAGCCCGTGGCCTTCGCCTCCATCGGCGACGTGCTCGCCGACGTCGCCCACGGGGGCGTGGAGCGTGGGTTGGTCCCCCTCGAGAACGCCATTGAGGGTACCGTCTCGGCGACCATCGACGGCCTGGTCTTCGACTACGACCTGGTGATCGAGCGCGAAGTCGTGCTGCCCATCCACCTGCACCTCCTGGCCCGACCCGGCGTCACGCTCGCGCAGGTCACCCGGGTGTCCAGTTACGTGCACGCCCTGGCGCAGGTCCGCGGGTACCTCTCGCGACTCGAGCACGTGCGGGTGGATCAGACGACCTCGACCTCGGAGGCGGCCCGCGAGGTGGCGGCGTCGCGAGAGCCGTGGGCGGCCGTCGGATCGGCGGTCGCGGCGTCCACCTTCGGTCTCGCGATCATCGACGCCGACATCGCGGACCACCCGGGGAACGCCACGCGCTTCGTCGAAGTGGGTCGTGGCGAGATACCCGCACCCACTGGCAACGACCGTACGTCAATCGTGTGCTTCCAGGAGGCGGACCGACCCGGGACCCTCTACGGGATTCTCGGTCGCTTCGCCGCCCGCGACATCAACTTGACCAAGGTGGAGAGTCGACCGACGAAGCGGGGGTTGGGGGAGTACTGCTTCGTGATCGAATTCGATGGCCACGTCGGCGACGACATCGTCGCCGACTGCCTGGCCGATCTGCAGGCCCACCTGGTGCGCGTCAAGTTCTTGGGCTCGTACCCGCTCACGGGTGAGGGGTCCACGACGCGACGTCACGAGGTGGGCGAGGCCCGTCGCGCCGCGGCGCAGTGGATTGACACGATCCGAGCGCAGATTCGCGCCTGAGGGACCCGTTCCGCCCGGTCGCGCGGCACGCATTGCCTGGTGGTGATCTATTTCAATCGCGGCGTGCGCCGTCGCGTGATCGACCGTGCCGAGCAGTGTTCGAAAAATATTCACGCTTGTCCTTGACAAGACCCGCAACGCTCGATATTTTGTAAGCGGTTACGAAAGCGGTTACAGAAGTGTACCGCTCGTAGCGAGATATCCGGGGGGAGACAAAGTGGCGGAATCGACGCCGACGATCTACGACGTGGCCGAGCGCGCCGGCGTCTCGATCGCCACCGTGAGCCGGGCCCTCAATTCTCTGGCGTCGGTTCGACCGGCCACCCGCGACAAGGTGTTGCGCGCGATGGACGAGTTGGACTTCGTGCCCAATGCGGTGGCTCGCGGACTCTCGATCGGCAAGCACGGCATCCTCGGCCTGGTCTTTACGCGAGTCGTCGGCGAGAACAACGGGTTGGCCGTCGAAGAGGCGAGCCTGCTCTACACCGACATCGTCATCCGGGGCGCCGAGATGCGGGCGGCGGAGAAGGGGTACTCGCTCCTGCTCAGCAGTTTCGACGAGACGCACCCTTCGGGGATGAGCGCCCTCTTGAACCTGAGTGGCACGGTGGACGGACTCATCGTGATGGACCGGGTGCTCAAGGACGAGGATGTCGCGTACTTGGCGCGGCGGATCCCGGTCGTGCTCCTCGCGGGCCGCGGCGACTCGCCGGCGGCGATCACGGTACGCGTCGACAACGAACAGGCGATGACCAGTCTGGGCGAACACCTCGTCGGGGTGCACGGCGTACGACGGGTCGGCTTCGTGAACGGGGCGCTCGAGAGTCCCGACGCCCAGGCCCGCGCCCGCGCCTTTCGATCCTGCGTCGAGGGACTGGGGGCCACGATGGCCGAGCGCGACGTGCTCGAGGCCGACTGGACGTCGGCGGGGGGCGAGTCGGCGATGCGCGAACGACTCGAGCACGACGACGATCTTCCCGAGGTCTTCGCGTGCGCCAACGACCAGATGGCCGTGGGCGTGATCTTCGCACTGCAGGAGACGGGCCGTCGCGTGCCCGACGACATCTACGTCACGGGATTCGACGACATCACGCTCACGCGCTACTTCAGCCCGCCCCTCACCACCATTCGCCAGTCGGGCGGGGTACTGGGGTCGGTGGCCGTCGACGCGCTCGTGTCGCACTTAGACGGGGCCGAGGGCGCCCAGTCCACCATCGTGCTCCCGACCGAGTTGGTCGTGCGCGCCAGTTGCGGCTGCGCGTCCGACCCCGAAGAGAATCTTCGTCAGCTGCACCCCCTCGCGCACCAGCGGGTGGACGCATGAGGATGCTGGCGCGGCGCCTCTCGCTCTACGTGGTCACCGCGTGGGTCGCCATCACCGTCAACTTCTTGTTGCCGCGCATGATGCCCGGCAACCCGGTCCAACAGCTGATCGGCAAGCTCACCGGTCAGATCACCCCCCAGCAGGTGCACGCCATCGAGTTGGCCTTCGGTATCGGTCTCAATCAGGGACTCTGGGCGCAGTACACCGGTTACCTGCACCAATTGCTGCTGGGGAACCTCGGCGTCTCGATCACGCTGTCGTCGCCGGTGTCGAGCGTCCTGGCGTCGGCGGTGCCCTGGACGGTCGGGCTCATCGGCGTCTCCACCATCTTGAGTTTCGTGCTGGGGACGCTCTCGGGCGCCCTGTTGGGTTGGTTTCGCGGGTCGCGCCTCGACTCGGTGATCCCGGTGGCGACGTTCTTCCAGGCGGTCCCGTACTTCTTCCTCGGTACCGTCATGTTGTTGATCTTCGGGTCCAGCCTGCACTGGTTCCCCGTGCTCGGGGCCTACAGTCCGTCAGTCACGCCCGGGTGGCACTGGGCCTTCCTCGCCAGTCTCGTGCGCTACGGCGAACTGCCCGTCATCACCATTGTCTTGAGTTCGGTCGCCGGCTGGATGCTCGGCATGCGCAACATGATGATCACGATGATCGCCGAGGACTTCGTGTTGATGGCCGTGGCCAAGGGTCTGCCCCGTCGCAAGGTGATCGCGCACGCGGCGCGCAACGCCGTCTTGCCCAGCGTGGCCAACCTGTCGCTGGCCATCGGCCTGGTCGTCTCGGGGGCGCTCTTGGTGGAGTTGGTGTTTAACTACCCCGGCGTCGGCAACCTGTTGCTGCAGGCCGTGCTCAACGAGGACTACCCCCTCATCCAGGGCATCTTCCTGGTCATCACCCTCACGGTGCTGGCGGCGAACCTCCTGGCCGACGTCTTGTACTTCGTGCTCGACCCGCGCACGCGCACCGAGGCGGCCCTATGAGTTCGCTGCGCGTACCGCGTTCGCCCAAGGTGCTCGTGGGTGCGGGGATCGTCGCCTTCTTCGCGGTCCTGACCGTGGTCGGCCCCTACCTCGCCCCCTACGACCCGAGCGCCACCACGTTCAACGCCAATCTGACGCCGTCGTCCGCCCACTGGTTGGGTACCACCGCCCTGGGCCAGGACATCTTCTCTCAACTCCTCGTCGGGGCCCGCGCCACGATGATCGTGGCCATCGTGGCCGGGGTGGTCGCCACCCTCCTCTCGGTCACCGTGGGGGTCGCCGCCGGGTACCTGGGCGGACGCACCGACGACGGACTCTCGCTGCTCTCCAACGTGTTCTTGGCCATCCCCGGGTTGCCGCTGCTGATCGTGATCGACAGCTACCTCCCGACCGGCAGTCGGTCGAACTCCTTCGTCATCGGACTCATCATCAGCCTCACGGGGTGGGCGTGGGGCGCGCGCGTCCTGCGCGCGCAGACCATGTCGTTGCGCAACCGGGACTTCGTCGAGGCCGCGCGCATCATCGGGGAGAGTCGCGTTCGCATCATGCTCGTCGAGATCGCCCCCAATCTGCTGCCCGTGCTGGCCTCGTCGCTGTTGTTCACCATTCTCTACTCCATCGGGGCCTACGTCACGCTGGCCTACGTGGGCCTGACCTCGACCGCCGTGTGGAACTGGGGCACCATGCTCTACTGGGCCCAGTCCAACAACGCGCCCCTGGCGAACCAGTGGTACTGGTTCGTGCCGCCCGGGGTGTGTATCGCGTTGATCGGCACCGGCTTGGCGTTGATGAACTTCGGGATTGACGAGTTCATCAACCCGCGACTGCGCGCCGCGGGGCTGAGCGCCAAGGTGCGACGCGCGAGCGGACTGCCGCGGCGCCCGCGCCTGGGCTTCACGCCCGTCGCGCGTCCGCGGGCGGTAGCGACGGTAACGGCGAGGGGGGACGCGCAATGAGCGCAGGAGACACGACGGTGGCGTCGACCATCCACGACGACGCGGTGCTCGAAATCGAGGATTTCAGCGTCGACTACGGCTGGGGCGAGGGCGCCGTGCGCGCGGTAAACCACGTCAACCTCTCGGTGCGTCGCTCGCGCGTCCTGGGCGTCGCCGGCGAGAGCGGCAGCGGCAAGTCGACCCTGGTGTACGCGGTGACGCGCCTCCTGCGATCGCCGGGCGTGATCGCGGGGGGCCGGGCCCGCCTCAGCTACGACGACCCGCGCACGCCCGACGCGCCGCGCCGCCACCTGGACCTGGTGACGGCGACCTCGGGTGAGTTACGCGACATCCGGTGGTCGCAGGTGTCCATCGTGCTGCAGAGCGCGCTCAACGCCCTCAATCCCGTGTTGCGCATCGGGCGCGAGTTCGACGAGGTCCTCAAGACCCACCGCCCGACCATGAGTCGGGTCCAGCGACGCGAACGCGCCCGCGAACTGTTGAGCCTGGTGGGGCTCAACGACGATCGACTCGCGCGTTTCCCCCACGAGCTCTCCGGGGGGCAGCGCCAACGCATCATGATCGCCCTGGCCCTGGCCCTCGACCCCCAACTGGTCATCATGGACGAACCCACGACCGCGCTCGACGTCGTGACCCAACGCGAGATCGTCAACGAACTCGCGAACCTGCGCGCGCGCTTCGGCTTCGCGATGATCTTCATCACCCACGACCTCTCCCTGCTGGTCGAACTGGCCGACGACATCGCCGTGATGTACGCGGGCAACGTGGTCGAGTGGGCGCCGGCGCACGATCTCTATCACGCGCCGCGCCACCCCTACACCCTCGGACTGTTGAACTCGTCGCCGCCGTTGTCGGGGCCGCGTCGCGAGCTCGTCGGCATCGCGGGGTCGCCCCCCGACCTCTCCCAGCCCGTGAGCGGGTGCAGTTTTCGCGCGCGCTGCGCGTTCGCCCTCGACCGGTGCTCGCGTGAGGCGCCCGAACTGCGCGTCATCGACGAGTCGGGACGCAAGGTCGCGTGCTGGCTCCAGGAGTCCGTCACCGAGGTGCCCGCGCCGCTGCGCCGTGGGGTGCGCCGCGACGACGCGGCGAGCGTGTCGCCCGAGGCGGTGGCGCGGTGAGTGACGCCCTGCTCGAAGCGCGCCACCTCTCGCGCCACTTCGTGGTGCGCGCGGGTCAGGGCTTTCGCCGCGCGAAGAAGACCGTGCGCGCCGTGGACGACGTGTCCCTGGGACTGCACGCGGGCCGCGTCACGGCCGTCGTGGGCGAGAGCGGTTCGGGCAAGTCGGTGCTCGCGCGCATGCTCGCGCGCATCGTGACCCCCACCTCGGGTGAACTACTGCTCAACGGAATCACGATCCCCGTGCACTCCCCGCGGACCTTGGCCTACGCCTCCGAGGTGCAGCTCGTCCTCCAGGATCCCTTCGCCTCGATCAACCCGGTGCACCCAGTGCGCCACTCCCTCGAACGTCCGCTCCTCATCCACGGCGCCGTGGCCAGCGACCTGGCGGCGCGCTCGCGCGCGGCGTTGTCGCGCGTGGCCCTCGACCCCCCCGATCGCTACCTCGACCGGTACCCCCACGAGCTCTCCGGCGGGCAGCTCCAACGCGTCTCCATCGCGCGGGCCCTGTGCGTCAATCCCCAGGTGCTCCTGGCCGACGAGCCCATCTCGATGCTCGACGTGTCGGTGCGCCTCGGGGTGCTGAACCTGCTGCGCGGGCTCTGCGACGACGAGAGGCTGGCGGTCCTGTACATCACCCACGACATCGCCTCGGCGCGCTACATCGCCGACGAGACCATCGTCATGTACGCCGGTCAGGTGGTCGAGCGTTCCGACGCCACCGCGCTGATCGACGCTCCCTCGCACCCCTACACCCAGTTGCTCATCGCGTCGGTGCCCGATCCGCGCGACCCGCTACGGCGCGCCCCCGAGGTCGAGGACCGCGCCGGTCCGGGTCAGTTCCCCACCGAGGGGTGCCGCTTCGCCCCTCGGTGCCCCCACGCGATGGACGTGTGCCGTACGTCGCCCCCCCCGCTGTTCGAGGTCGCGGCGGGTCACGAGTCGCGCTGCTGGCTCCACGAGTCAGCCACCCGCGTGTCCATCACCGCACGAGAGCAAGGGGGAGAGATTTCGACGACGTGACGCGCCACCAGGTGCCGAGAACGGACCGCTGTCCCCCGGAGTACCGGCGACAGCGTCCAGCCGGCCCCGCAGTACCCATCAGGACTTACACGGTCAAACAGGAGTCGGCGCCAGCCGACTGGACAAACAAAGGATACTAATGTTTAGAAAGATAGCCATCATCGCCTCGGCGATGTCGTGTCTGACGTTGGGCGTCGTCAGCGCCAACGGCGCCTCGGCGGCCACCGCCACGGCGCACGTCCTCACCGAAGAGGGCAACGTGGGCGTGACGTTCACGCAGAACTTCAACCCCTTCAACTCGAATTCACTGGCCTCGCAGATGAGTATCAAGTCGCTCACCTACGAGCCCCTGATCGAGTTCGACTACCTCAAGGCCAACACGCAGTACCCGTGGCTGGCCACGGGCTACAAGTGGACCAACGGGGGACGCACCATTACCTTCACCATCCGTAGCGGGGTCAAGTGGAGCGACGGACAACCCCTCACGCCGGCCGACGTCGCGTACACGTTCAACCTGATCGGCCAGAACCCGGCGGCCAACTACTCGGGCGTGCCCCAGATGACCAACGCCGCGACCGTCCGTGGCGACACGGTGTCGCTCAACTTCGCCTCACCGGCGTACCAGAGCGTCACGTCGATCGCGGGTTCCACCCTGATCGTGCCCGAACACATCTGGTCCAAGGTGTCGAACCCGGCCAAGGCCATCATCACCGATCCCATCGGGTCCGGACCCTACGTGCTGAAGAGTTACTCGTCGCAGTTGGTGTCCTACAAGGTGAACCCGACGTACTGGGGCGGCACCCCGGCGGCGACGCAGGTCAACATCCCCGCCTACTCGAGCAACAGTTCCGCGACCACGGCCCTGGCCAACGGTCAGCTCGACTGGGCCGGTAACGACATCGCCAACATCCAGTCGGTATTCGTCAGCAAGAACCCCAAGACCAACCACTACTACTTCGCCCCCGGTAATACCGTGACGCTGATGTTCAACGTCAAGTACGGGGCCCTCGGGGACCCGGCCGTTCGCGCGGCCATCAGCGCGGGCATCAACCGGGCCGAGTTGGGGATCAAGGCGGAGAGCGGTTACGAGAAGCCGGCGACGTCCTCGAGTGGACTGATCCTGCCCAACCAGAGTGCCTTCCTCTCGGCCAAGGCCACCAACGACCTCTCGCCGACCAGTGACCCGGCCAAGGTCGCCGCGCTGCTCTCGGGTGACGGGTACGCCAAGAACGCCAGCGGGATGTGGGTCAAGAATGGCCAGGAGATCTCCTTTAACATCGAGGACCCGACGGCCTACTCCGACTACTACGCCGGGGCGCAGCTGATCGCTCAGTCCCTCCAGGCGGTGGGCATCAACGCCACCGTCGACGGGGTGCAGGCCTCGCAGTGGTACGGCGACCTGGCGACGGGCAACTTCCAGAGCGCGATCCACTGGGGTGCCGGTGGGGCTAACCCGTTCCAGCAGTACCAGAACTGGTTGGACTACAACACCTTCGTGGCGCCCAGCCCGTCGGCCGCCTCGGGTGACTTCGGTCGCTACCAGAGCACCGCGGCGCAGGTGGCGATCAAGAAGCTC
>JAKCEC010000050.1 GCA_021841725.1 Actinomycetes bacterium
GGTTCACGTCGGAGAAGTTCCACTCGTAGGCGGGCTGCTGACCACTCGGGTGCATGTACCATTCGCGCAGCATGAGCACTAATTGAGCCTTGGCGAATTCGGGATCGACGTGCGCCATCGTCACGCAGTGAAACGCGAGGTCCCAGGTCGCGAACCAGGGATACTCCCACACGTCGGGCATCAGCAGCACGTCGTGGGCGTTGAGGTGGCTCCAGTCGACGTTGCGCTGCGCGGCGTGCGCGGCCGGCGGGGGCGGCGCCGTCGAGTCACCGCGCAGCCAACGCGCGACGTCGTAGTGGTAGAACTGCTTGGACCACAGCAGACCCGCCATCGCTTGGCGTAGAACGCGGGCTTCGTCACTCGAGGCGGCGGCGGGGGTGAGCGACGACCAGAACCGGTCGGCTTCGTCGCGGCGCGACGTGACGGTCCGATCGAAGTCCGCGACGTTCAGTGCCGGCGCGGCGGGCCCGTCGCGCCCCACGTCACTCAGGCGTACCCGGATGACCCGGGTGGCGCCGGCCTCGACGCGCACCTCGTAGTCCAGCGCGGCCTTAGTCCCGCGCAGCGCCGGGTTCACACTCGACGCGCCCGCGACCACGAAGTCGTTGATGCCGTCCTTGGGGAACGCGGGTCCGTCGACCTGGCCGTAGAGTCGACCGACGTTGGTCTCATTGTCGCAGAACAACAGGCGCGGCGAACCCTCCCCGCTCAGGCGCAGCACCCCGGCGCGCGCCGACTCGGCGACGATCGAACCATCGCGCGCCGTCAGGCTCGGGACGACGACGTCGGCGTCGCCCCAGCGCCACGTATTGCGGAACCAGAGGGTGGGGAGCACCCGCAGTGTCGCCGGACGTGGTCCGGCGTTTTCGACGGTGATGTGCATGAGGAGGTCGTGGGGACCGTCCTTGGCGTAGTCCACCGTGACCACCCAGAACGCCCCGTCGTCGAAGACACCCGTGTCCAGCAGTTCGTATTCGGGTTGGGTCCGGTCACGCGCGGCGTTAGTGACGACGAGGTCCTCGTAGGGGAAGGCGGCCTGGGGGTAGTGGTAGCGCCACGAGTTCCACGAGTGCGTGGGGGTCGCGTCGGTGTACCACCAATACTCCTTCGCGTCCTCGCCGTGATTGCCCTGGGGACCCGACAGACCGAACATCCGCTCCTTCACGATCGGGTCGACGCCGTTCCACAGGGCGAGCGACAGACACCAGTTCTGATCGAGGTCACAGAAGCCGGCCATGCCGTCCTCATTCCAACGGTAGGCCCGACTCCTCGCGTGATCGTGGGGGAACGAGTCCCACGCGTCGCCGTCGGCGCTGTAATCTTCGCGCACCGTCCCCCAGGCCCGTTCCGCCAGGTAGGGACCCCAGTCGCGCCACGCGGCCACCCCCGCGTTGGCGTCGGCGAGTCGCCGCCGTTCGGGGTCGAGCTCCTCGGCGCTCACCGCCGCGCCCATCGGTCCCGCGTCCACCCCTCACACCAGCGCATGGGCCTAGAGTACCGCCGCGCCCGCCCGACGGCGGCGGGTGAACCGACGCGCGGACGCGACGGGACCCTAAGGTGGGCCCTGGTGGGTACACCGGCGTCGGCGTGAGATCGTCGAGGAACGTACCCCCGTCGACGTCGGAGCCGAGCGAGGGGTCCCCGCCGAGAAAGGTTGACCCGTGAACGCATTGACGGTAGTGCCGGGGCGCGCGGGGTCCGCCGCGCTGGTGGACGTGCCCGAACCCGCGCTCAGCGACGGCCCGATCCTCGTCGAGACCCTGGCGGTGGGCGTCTGCGGCACCGACCTGGAGATCCTCGCGGGCGACTACGGGTGGAGCCCGCCGGGGCGCGAGCGTCTGATCCTGGGCCACGAGTCCCTGGGACGCGTCCTCGAGGCCCCCGACGACGCGCCGGTCGCCCCCGGCGACCTGGTCGTGGGCATCGTGCGACGCCCCGACCCCGTGCCCTGCGCCAACTGCGCGGTGCGGGAGTGGGACTTCTGTCGAAACGGACGCTACACCGAGCGCGGCATTAAGGAGCACGACGGCTACCTGTCGGAGCGCTACCGCATCACGGCCGATTACCTCGTGAAGGTCGACCCCGGCCTGGGTACCCTCGGCGTCCTCCTCGAGCCCACCAGCGTCGTGGCCAAGGCCTGGGAACAGGTCCAGCGCATCGGCGAGCGCGCGCACTGGGCGCCGCGCACGGTGCTGGTGACCGGCGCGGGTCCCATCGGGCTGCTCGCCGCGCTCCTGGGCGTGCAGCGCGGACTCGACGTACACGTCCTCGATCGCGTGAGCGCCGGACCCAAGACCGAACTGGTCGCCTCGCTCGGAGCCACCTACCACAGTGGTTCGATTGGCGACACCGGCCTGCGTCCCGACGTGGTGATCGAATGCACGGGCGTCGCCTCCGTCATCCTCGACGCCATGTCCCACGTCGGTGTCGGCGGCGTGATGTGTCTGACGGGTGTCTCCTCGGGCGGACACCAGATCACCATCGACGAGGGAGCGATCAATCGCAGCATGGTGCTCGAGAACGTGGCCGTGGTCGGCTCGGTCAACGCCAATCGCCGTCACTACGAGGCGGGAGCGCAGGCCCTGGCCGCAGCCGACCGGGACTGGCTGTCGCGCCTGATCACCCGACGCGTGGCGCTGGCGCAGTGGTCCGACGCCCTCACGCGCACCGACGACGACGTCAAGGTCGTCATCGAGGTGCGTCCCGCGACGACGGACGCGCCGTGACCTCCGCCCTCGGCTCGGGAACCGCGAACGGTCGACGACGCCCGACGCGAGGTCACCGCGGTGACCCGGCACCGGTGCGCCGGATCCACACCCGGGAGGTGCGCGAGTGAGCGTGGCCGTCTTGAGCGCCCGCGCCGTGGTGGTGTTCGGCGTCTCGGGGTCGGGCAAGAGTACCGTGGCCGAGGCCCTGGCCGGGCGACTCACGTTCGCCTACTGCGACGCGGACGACCTGCACCCGGCGGCCAACGTCGAGAAGATGCGCTCGGGTCACGCGCTCACCGACGACGATCGCTGGCCGTGGTTGCACGCCGTGGGCCGGCGCATGCACGAGGCCCTCGACGAGGGCCACGGCATCGTGGTGGCCTGCTCGGCCCTCAAGCGGAGCTACCGCGATATCTTGCGCGTGCACGAGCCCGACGCCTTCTTCGTCTTCCTCGACGGTGGCGAGGACCTCATCATGTCGCGCGTACTCGCGCGCCAGGGTAGTTTCATGCCCGCGTCGTTGCTCTCGTCACAGTTCGACGCACTCGAGCCACTGCAGAGCGACGAGGCCGGGCTCCGGATCGACGTCGCCCAGAGTCTCACCGACGTCGTCGACGAGGCGTTCACGGCGCTGTCCTAATGCCCGTCGGCGCCGTCGCTCGGACGTCGCACGCGGGGGCTCTCACCAGTCGTGCACCGTGCCGTCAGCCAGGCGGTTGTAGGGCAGGTACGCTGCCTCGTAGGGGTACTTGCCCGCCTCGTCCACGTTGAGTTCCACGCCGATTCCGGGCGTGTCGCTCGGGTGCAGGAGTCCCTGCGACCAGGTGAAGGACTGTTCGAATACCTGGTCCGTGCGCTCCCCGTGGCGCATGTACTCCTGAATCCCGAAATTGTGGATGGCCATGCCCAGGTGCATCGCCGCGGCCATGCCCACCGGCGAGACGTCGGTGGGTCCGTGCATCCCGGACTTGATCTGGTACTGCGCGGCGAACTCGAGGATCTTCTTGAGGTGCGTGACGCCCCCGGTGTGGGTCACCGCACTGCGCACGTAGTCGATCAACTGCTCGCGGATGATCACTTGGTAGTCCCAGACGCTGTTGAAGATCTCGCCGATGGCCAACGGCGTCGTGGTGTGTGCGCGTACGAGGCGCAGGGACTCCGGGTTCTCGGCCGGCGTGCAGTCCTCCAACCAGAACAGGTCGTAGGGCTCCAGGGACTTGCCCAGTTGGGCCGCCTGGATCGGCGTCATGCGGTGGTGCCCGTCGTGCAGGAGCGGGAGCTCCGGGCCGAACTCGTGGCGCACCGCCTCAAAGACCGTGGGGACGTGTCGCAGGTAACTGCGGGTGTCCCAGTCCTCCTCGGCCGGCAGCGCCCCGCGCTGGGCCGGTTCGTGGTCGTAGCGCACCCCGGCGTTGCCCGGGGCCGTCGCGTTCGAGGCGATGCCGTAGATCGACCGCAATCCCGGCACACCGGTCTGGACCCGCACGGCGCGGTACCCCTGTTCCTGGTGCGCGCGCACGCTCTCGAAGATCTCGCCGATCGACTTACCCGAGGCGTGGCCGTAGGCCAGCAGGCCCCGCCGTGAGGCCCCGCCGAGCAATTGGTACAGCGGCATGCCCGCCGCCTTGGCCTTGATGTCCCACAGGGCCACGTCGACGGCGGCGATGGCCGCCATGGTGACCGGCCCCCGCCGCCAGTACGCGCTGCGGTAGAGGAACTGCCAGGTGTCCTCGATGTTGCGCTCGTCGCGCCCGATCAAGAGCGCGACGACGTGGTCGCGCAGGTAACTCACCACGGCCAGTTCGCGGCCGTTGAGCGTCGCGTCGCCCAGTCCGGTGAGTCCGTCGTCGGTGGTGATCTTCAGGGTGACGAAGTTCCGGTCCGGACTCGTCACGATGACGTCGGCTGATCTGATGCTCATATCACTCTTCTCCTCGGGTGCTCGGGTGGGTGTCGGGGGTGTGGTCGGGTTCCACGGCGACGAGCCGGCTCACCGCGTCGACGAAGGCCCCGAGCTCGACCAGTCGGGGGTCGATGAGACGAATCAGGGCGGAGACGGACACCGGCTCGGCGTCGAGGACCGTGCGCAACGCGGCGCCCTCGGCGTCGGGGAACGAAGTGTGGTGCAGGAGACGTCGGACCCACGCAGCGATCACCTCGACGCCCGCGGGGCAGTCGCGTCCCGCGCGATACTCCGCGACGACGACCGGCGCGATGCGGGTGCGTAACTTCATCACCGAGTCGGTCGCGATCTGCTCGAGTCGGTAGCCCATCCGGGCGTTCTCGAAGCGCTCGATCAATTGCGCGCGATACGCGGCGAGGTCCAGGCCCTCGGGCAACTGGCGAACCGCGCTGGACCAGAACGACTCGACGCTCCGTCGACAGAGGGGATCGGCGACCGCCTCGGCCACGGTGACGTGTCCCGCGTCGAGCCCCCGGTAGGCCAGGATGCTGTGGGCGCCGTTGAGTAGCCATAGCTTGCGGCGTTCGTAGGGTTCGATCGCGGTGACGAACTGAGCGCCCGCGTCTTCCCACCGGGGCCGACCCGCGGGGAAATCGCCCGCGAGCACCCAGCTGGCGAAGGGCTCGGTCACGACCGGCGCGGCGTCGATCCACCCGGTGCGTTCACGCACCAACGCGACGTCCTCGGCCGTAGTACGCGGCGTGATGCGGTCCACGCTGGTGGCGACGAAGGAAACGTTCTGCGCCACCCAGCCCGCGAGTTCGGTACTGACCCGGTGCGCCAACTCCGTCAGCCCCCGTCGCAGCACCTCGCCGTTGTTGGGCACGTTGTCACAGGGCACGAGGGCGATCGGACCGGCGTCCGCCCGGCGTCGGGCCTCGAGACCCAGCAGTATGCGCCCCGGCACGGTGTGAAGTTCGAGGTCGTCCAGACCCGCGTGCGCCTCCAAGACGCGCAACGCGGCCAGGTCACCGGCCAGTTCAGGATCGTCACGGGGCGCGCCGTCGAGGCCCAAGCGGTACCCCGCTTCGGTTACCGTCGTCGTCATGATCACCACCTCCGGGCGCGAGACCACGTCGGCGATCGCGGCGCAGTCGCCGCCCTCGTGGACCTCGACGAGGTTGGTCATCACCTCGAAGCGGTCCTCGGACGCGGAGCGCACAATCAGCGTGTAGAGGCCGTCCTGGCGCGCCAGCGCGGCGGCGAGCCCACTCCCGCGTCCCGTGAAGGCGCAGATTCCCCAGTGCGCGCCGTCACCGGCGTGGGCGCTGAACCACGCCTGATGCGCGCGATGGAACGCACCCAATCCGAAGTGCACCACGCGCGCGCGCGGGCGCACGTCGTGTAACCCGAGGTCTTCGCGGGTGAGTGGGCGCGCCGCGTCGCTCATAATTTGAAGACGCGGCGCGGCGCCCGGTCGATGACCTCGACGATGACCTCGCGGGCCCGCGCCAGGGTGACGCGGTGCTCGATCACCAGACGCGCGAGGTACCCCGCCTCCACGCGTCGCGCGACGTCGTGACGCGCGGGGATCGAAAGAAACGCGCGGGTGTCGTCGACGAAGCCCGCGTAGCGCGAGAAACCCGTCGTTTCGGTCACCGCGGCGCGAAAACGCGTCATGGCGTCGGGCGCGTCGAGGAACCACCACGGTGAGCCGAGGTACACGCTCGGGTAGAAACCCGCGAGTGGGGCCAACTCGCGCGAGAATGTGGTCTCGTCCAGGGTGAAGAGGACCAGGTGAAAACCCGGAGACTTGCCGAAGTCGTTGAGGAGCGGACGTAACGACGCGGTGAAGTCCACCGCGACCGGGATGTCGTGTCCGGTGTCCGGGCCACAGCGTGCGTAGGTGTCGGCGTCGTAGTTGCGCCACGATCCCGGGTGCACCGCCATGACCAGCCCGTCCTCGACACTCATGCGGGCCATCTCGTAGAGCATGTGGGCCTCGAAGGCGTCGCGGTCGGTGTCCGAACACCCGCCGCGGCGCACCCGGTCGAACAGGTCCGCGGCGCCTCGCTCGTCGAGCCGGAGGCTCAGCGGAGTACGCACGCCATGATCGGTAGCGCTGGCCCCGGCGGCGATGAAGTAACGCCGCCGATTCTGCAGCGCCGTGAGGTACCCGTCGTAGCCCGAGCGGCCCTCGCCCGCCGTGGCGACGAGTCGTTCGACGTTGTCGACGAAACCCACCGCGTGCGCGTTGAGATAGGCGTCGGGTCGAAAGGTGGGCAGGACCCGGCGCGAGAAACTGGTGTCGTCGCGCAGCCGCGCGTGCGCACGGAGATCGTCGAGTGGGTCGTCGGTCGTCGCGAGAACGTCGATGTCGAAGGTCTCCATCAACCGTCGGGGACGAAATTCGGGCTCACCGAGACGCTGGGTGATGTGCTCGTAGAGTCGGTCCGCGTTCGCGCTCGAGGGGACCTCGGTGATTCCGAACAGCTCGGTCATCTCCGTGGTCAACCAGAGTCCCGACGCGGTCGCGTCGAAGATGGACCACCCCGCGCAGAACTCACGCCAGACCTCGCGCGGGTCGGCGGCGACGCCACCGACGCCGAGCGACGCCAAGGACGCACCGTGAGCGTGCAGCAATCGGGTGACGTAGTGGTCCGGGGTCACCAGGAGCTGCGCGGGGTTGGCGAAGGGTGCGTTCTCGGCGATGGTCGCCGCCGGGACGTGGCCGTGTGGCGACACGATCGCCAGGTGCTCTACGCACGAGAGCAGTTCGCGCGCCACCTCGCGCGTGCCGGGATCCGCCGGGAGGAGTCGATCGGGGTTGGTCTCCAGTGGCGACGACTCACTCACGACGCAGAGTCCGGAGAAGTAGGCCCGTTGGAGGACGAAAGACGTCGGGGCGCCACCCGGTAAACGCCACTACCCAACATCGCCGTGGCCCATCGCGGCCACCACCCCGCATCGAGACGCCTGGTCACAACGGCGTGGTGGCGGCCCGCACCCGGCCAGCGTAAAAACATCCCGCGCGAGCGAACCGCTGTTGAACTTCCTTCGTCCGTCATAGACCTACCCATCGCCAAGAACAGAAATAACGCTCGATACGCCCACGATAGTTCTCCCCAGATTTGATTGATCCCAATTGAGGGGGCTTCCGCCGCATTCGGTGAATGGTGGTCCCAATTGATCACCGACGATTCATCTTCCAGATAGTGCGCTCGGCGTCGGGTTGTCGACGACGTTTTCATCATTCGGCGATTGATGGACTTATGAGTTGGTTCTGACACATGTAGAGGTGTGTCCGCCCATCGAGGGAAGCCAAAAGTGAAGGTGGGTTAGATCGATGAAGTGATGCTATGTACGGCGTCGAGACACGGGAACTCAACCCTCACCCGCAACGGCCGCCGAACCAACCGCGCGGCGACTCTTCAGCACTTCGTTTGTCGGTCCCGCAATGTCGACCCAACTCCCACGATTCAAGCGCCGTGCCCAGGTGGGAAAAGAGGCCACCAAAAACATCCTCATTCTTCGATGGCCGCCGCTCCCCAACCCGAGCCCTCACGAATGTGATGTTGTCCTTCAACAACGCCTTCAGATCGGGCTCTCGGTGACGCGCTTCCAATACAGAATCGAAGAACTGGTGCGAAGGGCAATTGGTCCACGGCTCGACTAGTGGGCATCTCACCTAGTGTCCTG
>JAKCEC010000051.1 GCA_021841725.1 Actinomycetes bacterium
ACCACGGAACCCCCCCGTCTCGTCCGGACGTGACCTCACGCTGACCCTACCGTCGAGAGGTCGGCGTTGCGGCGGGCGCGCGCATCGGCGGTGCTAGCGTCCGAATGATGAGGCGTGAAGTGACGCGGAGTGCGAGGGGCACGACGAGCGAGGTCGCCCGACCGACCGGGCAGACGGGGGTGGCCCTCGTCGGGGGTGTCCCCTCGCCGTCTCGAAACGAGGAGTTGAGGAGGGTGAGATGTCGATGAAGGACAAGGCGAAGAACATGATGCTCGCGTCATTCGAGAAGGTGGAGAAAGCCACCGGCAAGGCGTTGGGCAACGAGGAGATGCCGGTCAAGGATCAGGTGGAGGAGGTCAAAGTGCACCTCAAGAACGTCGGCGACAAGGTCGTCAAAACGACCGGCAAAGCGTTGGGCAACGAGGAGATGCCGGTCAAGGATCAGGTGGAAGAGGTCAAAGTGCACCTCAAGAACGTCGGCGAACGGGTACGCGGCGCGCTGAAGAAAGAGGACTAACGGATCACGACGCGTCCCCTCGTCGCGTCGGTCACCGCCCGTCTAGGTCAATGCGAAGTCCACGACCACCCGGTCGCTCACGACGCCCGCGTTCATCCAGGTGACCACGTCGCGGTGTCGCGGATGGGACTGATAGTCGTTGAGGGCCGCGGCGTCGACAAAGTCGGCGACCAAAATGACCGGCCAGTGCGCGGGGGCGTCGCCGAGATCGAAGTAGACGTCGAGGGTTACCAACCCGGGTGACACGTCGCGCAGCCCTCGCAATTGATCGCGAAGTTCGTTCGCGCGCTCGCGCCGCTCGGCGGGCTCGGTGGCGGCTAACTGCAACGATACGACGTGACGAATCATGGACAACTCCCTTGTTCGCCTCGGGCGAGGCGCTCGTGAGTCACAGTAGTTCCCCGGCGGCGCGCGGTGGCCGGGGGTCGACGTTCGCGCGAGAGCGCCGAACGGAGGCACTTCGCTGGCGTCACGGGACCGGCGGCGACTCAATTCACCGGGATTTTGACGCCACGCTCGCGAAGTCGTTGTAGCCTCGGCCGAGGGAGTGACGACGCGTATCGATCGACGACGAAGGGGTGAGATGTCGGTACACCGTGACGATGAGGTCCTGAGTGCCGTGGTGCGGAGCCTCCAGGCGTGCGGTGATGCGTTCTTCGTCGCGCGTGCGGTGCGCGATTCAGCGCACGGCATCAGTGATTTCGTGATCGTCGACACCAACGAACGCGGCGGTGGCCTCCTCGGACTGTCCCGCGAGACGTGGACGGCTCGGAGCCTACGCGAGTCGCAACGGGCGGAGTTCGCTGTACCCCTGATCACGTGGCTGAGTGTCGTGGTGGGGGCGGGGGCGTCCGCGCAGCTCGCCGAACTCACCCTGTTCGACGCCGCCGCCGGCCACGAGTTCCTGGCCACCCTACGCGGGGTGAGCCTCGGTGAGGTGGTGGTGTGCATCGTACGCGGCGCCCCGGGGACCGGCGGCGCCGATCACTATCGCCGCCTGCTGGAGAGATCGGCGGACGTCGTGGTCTTCATCGCTACCGACGGGTTAATCGAGTCATTCTTCGACCTTTCCCAGATCCTGGGGTATCGCCCCGAGCAGGTGGTGGGCACCCCGATCGACGGCGTTCTCAGCGATGGGGCGATATTCACGAGTGGGGGGAGTGGCGCGGGCGCCCACGGTGACGGCGTTGCGCGCTTTCGAACGCACCTGCGCGACCGTGACGGGCACCCGCACGCCTTTTCGGCGGTCCGACGTCACGTGCTCGACGAACGCGGTGACGTGACGGGGGTGGTCGTCGGTCTGCACCTCGTCGAACCGGCCGCGCACCCCGAAGAGGCGACCCGCGAGGTGGATGATCACTACAAATTTTTCGCCAACTTCGCGCGAGACGTGCTCGCCATTGAACGCGAGGGCGCCCTCGAGTGGGTCTCGCCCAACGTCGAGTCCTTGACGGGTCACCGCGGCCCGGAATTGGTGGGTCGTCGGGTGGTCGATCTCGCACACCCCGACGATCACGCGTCGATGGTCGGGTTTCGTCCGTCACCGGATTCGCCCGGGGCCGACACCTTGACGGTGCGTTTGCGCCACGCCGACGACACGTACCGCTGGGTGAACATTGCGGCGCGTGAGGTGGCGGACGGCGCGACGGGTGAGGCGGTACGACTCTCCTCGTGGCGCGATGCCCAGGGTGACGTCGCCGCGCGCCAGGCCCTCCTGGCGTCGGAACGACGCTACCGGCTGCTGGCCGAGAACTCGACCGACGTCGTCCTCGAGTGCGACGTCGACGGCGTCATTCGCTGGACGAGTCCGTCCGCGTTGGCGTCCCTGGGGTGGCGTGGCGAGGACGTACGGGGGACGCGCGTGACGGAACACGTCGCCGACGGTGATCGCGTCGACGCCCAGCGCCAGATAGATGACGTCGGTGCCCTCCACGCCCCGACCCCCATCGAGGTGCGGTACGTCACCGCCGGGGCCGTCGACAAATGGATGCTCCAGCAGGTTCGTCGGTTTCGCGGCCACGACGACGATGGCTACGTGTATATCGTCACGCTGCACGACATCGACGACGTCGTGTCGCTGCGCGACGCCGCGCGAGAGGCGACGCGGTATTACCAATTGCTCGCGGAGAACACCTCCGACGTCGTGTATACGGTCGACCTCGCCGGGGTGGTGACGTGGGTGTCGGCGTCGGTGACGCCCCAGTTGGGGTGGCAGGCGGGTGAATTCACCGGACGTCTCATCGTCGACTTCATCTTCGACGACGACCGACCACGCGTCCTGGCGTGGCGCCAGCTCTTGCACTTCGGCGAGACCCTGGAGGAACTGGAGATTCGCCTTCGACACGCCCACGGATTCTTCTCGTGGATGAGCGTGCGGGCCCACGCCCTCCACGACGGTGACGGTCGGGTGACCGGGGTGTTGGTGACCCTGCGAAACTGCGACCTCGAAGTGGCGAGGGGGCGGGCCCTACGTACGATCACCGCGGGCAGCCGAGCACTGATGCGTGAGAAGGAGCCTCGCGAGATGTTGCGCCAGGTCTGTCAGGTGGCGGTCGACGAGGGCGGCTACGCTTTCGCCTGGTTCGGCCGCAAGGTGAGGGATGAGGCCCACTCGGTGCTGGTGGTGGCCAAGAGTGTCGGACACGACTCCTACCTCGACGGCATCGCCGTGTCGTGGGGAGCGCACGAGGGCGGTCAGGGGCCCACTGGTCGAGCAATTCGCCTGGGTCACACCGTCACCGTGGCCGACGCCTACCTCGATCCCTCGATCCAACCCTGGCGCGATCGCGTCGTCACGCACGGGTTCCATTCGGCGTGCGCGATTCCCGTGGTGATGAACGGCGAGATTGAGGGTACCTGGCAGGTCTACGCGCGCGAGCAGGGCGCCTTCGACCCCCGCGTCTTGGAGGTGCTCGAAGACCTCGCCCTCGAAACGGGCTATGCCCTGACGCGCCTCGGCCTGGATTCTCTCTAGCGCGATGCCACCGGGCGCCTCGTCGCCTCAGTGCGTCGATGCGACGTGCAGTTCCTCGAGGGTCTCGATGATGTGCGTGAGCGCCGTACCCGGTCCGAAGACGGCGGCCACCCCGGCGGCGCGCAGCGCGGCGACGTCACTGTCGGGCACGATGCCGCCGACGACCACGGGCGCGTCACAGCCCTCGGCCCGCAACGCGGCGACGACCAGCGGCACGAGCGTCAGGTGCGCCCCCGAGAGGATGGAGAGGCCCACCACGTCGACGTCCTCATCGACCGCGCTGCGCGCCACCGACGCCGGCGATTGAAAGAGTCCCGTGTAGATCACCTCCATACCCGCGTCGCGCAGGAGTCGCGTGATGACGTTGACGCCACGATCGTGACCGTCCAGCCCAACCTTCGCGATCAGCACCCGCAGGGTCATCGCGTGGGGGCCCGGTAGCGACCGAAGACCTCGGCCATCGTCGACATCATTTCGCCCACGGTGGCGTGCGAGCGCGCGGCGGCCATCAAGGCGGGTACCAGATTGGTGTTGGGATCACGGGCCATCCGCCTCACGTCCTCGAGACGTTCGCGAACCTCGGCCGCGCTTCGCTCGCGACGCACCCGCGACAGCCGATCACGTTGGGACCACTCACTGGCCGCGTCGGTCTGGTTGACGGGGGTGGGCGCCGAGTCCGTGTCGAGGAAGCTATTGACGCCGACGATGATCTGCTCACCGCGCTGCACGGCGCTCTCGAAGGCGTAGGCGGCGTCGGCGATGTGACCCTCGAACCAACCGTTCTCGATGGCGTGCAGACACCCCTCGAGCATCGAACCCTGCCCCATCTCGCGGATCTCTTCCAGGAGGCCACTCGCCTCGTCGAAGAGTCGATCCGTGAGGCTCTCGACGTACCAACTACCCCCGAGGGGGTCGGCCACGTGCGTGACGTTCGTCTCGTAGGCGATGACCTGCTGGGTCCGTAGCGCCACCCGGGCGGCGTCCGCGGACGGCAGGGTCCACGCCTCGTCGAAGGAATTCGTGTGGAGGGACTGCGCACCACCGAGCACCGCGGCGAGCGCCTCAATCGCGGTGCGCGCGTGATTGTTGTCGGGCTGCTGCGCGGTGAGCGACACCCCGGCGGTCTGGGCGTGGAAGCGCAATTGCCACGACCTCTCCTCTAGCGCTCCGTACACGTCACGCATCCAAGTGGCCCAGAGACGACGGGCACTGCGGTACTTGGCGATTTCCTCAAAGAAGTCGATGTGGGCGTTGAAGAAGAAGGACAACTGGGGGGCGAATTGGTCGGTGGCGAGGCCCGCGTGGCGCGCTAATTCCACGTAGGCGAACCCGTTGGCCAGGGTGAAGGCCACCTCTTGGGCGGCGGTCGAACCCGCCTCACGGATGTGGTAACCCGAGACGGAGAGGGGGTGCCAGCGAGGCATGTCGCGCGTCGCGAATTCCATCGTGTCGCGCACGAGGCGCAACGACGGACGCGGCGGGAAGACGTACTCGTGTTGCGCTTGGTACTCCTTCAAGATGTCGTTCTGCAGGGTGCCGCCGAGGGCTTCGCGGCGGACGCCGTGGTCCTCGGCGTTGGCGACGAACATGGCGAAGATCACCGCCGCCGGGGCGTTGATGGTCATCGAGGTGGTGACGGCGCCGAGATCGATGCCGTCGTAGAGGTCGGCGACGTCGTCGATGGTGTCGATCGCCACCCCGCAGCGCCCCACTTCGCCTAACGCGCGTTCGTCGTCGGAGTCGATGCCCAACAAGGTCGGCATGTCGTAGGCGGTGGAGAGTCCGGTGCCGCCCGCGTCGATGATCTGGCGGAAGCGTTCGTTGGTTTGCGGGGCCGTGCCGAAGCCCGCGAACATCCGCATGGTCCACAGCCGACTACGGTACATCGCGGGGTGGATCCCGCGGGTGTAGGGGAACACGCCGGGGAACTCACCGTTGTCCACCCCGTAGACCGGGTCCACCTCGAGTCCGGACTGCGTCGCGGCGCGCGAGTGGGCGGCGCTACTTCGCTCGTACGCTTCGCGCCACTGCGTACGTTCCCCGTGGTGTTCCACGCGCCTTCTCCCGTTTCGAGAGAATCCCTGACGGACCCCCTATGGCCATTATTACCACGGACCCGGGGCCGCGCGATCAGGGTGGTCGACGAGGCGACCGCGCGCGACGTCGTCGCGCGGCGTTACACGGTGATCAGGTGTGATGCGGTATTGATCGCGTTCACTATTTCGTCGAGGTTGAGCGCGATCGACGCCGGGCTGGTGGTCGCGGTCAAATCGGCGAGGGCACTTCGATACGCCGCGCGTGGCGTCGAGGTCGACGCCACGTCCTCGCCCCCCAGTTGCGTCAGGGCACTGACCAGGGCGAATCGCAGGTGCTCGAGAGGAGGTGTCGAGGCGATGACCGCCCCCCGTTCGGCCTCGAAGCGAAGCGCGTGCGCGGCGCGCAGAATTCGCAGTCCACTCGAGAGCAGGCCGCGTTCGACGTGCGGATCGCCCCGGGTGGCGGCGGGTTCTTCGAGGAGGCGCCGCACCGCCGCTTCGGCGGTGGCGAATCGGAAGTGCGCGGTCCGCGACGATTGGGAAATGCCCTGGACGTCGGGTGCTTGGGCGAAGGCGTAAGCGACGACCCCGTCGACGTAGCGCGCGAGAGCGGCGAACATCGCGGCCTCGCTCTGTCGTACGTCGTGGGCCGGTGAGGACGGCCACACGAGGTAGGCCAGCGTCGCGATAGCGGCGCCCAGGGTGACGTCGAGGAGTCGGTCGAGCGCCGTGCCGACCGAATCGGTCGTCGTGACCGAGAGCATGATCAATACCAGGGCCGTCACCAGACCGATCGACACCGAGAAGTTGGCGGGCCACGTCGTATAGGCCAGGGCCGCCACGACGCCCACGAGGAGTGCGGTCAGCGCGTACGAGGGCCGTAGCTCGCTGACCAGGACCGCCGCCAGCGACGCGCCGAGCATGGTGCCGGCAATCCGTCCCGTGCCGCGCAGCACCAGGGTGCCGTAGTCTGGTTTGAGGATGAGCGCGACCGCGAAGGGGACCCAGTAGCCGCGCGGCAGTTGCCACCAGTGGCTGAGCCCCGTGGCGATTAAGACGGCGAACGTCAAGCGCACGGCGTGACGGAACGCGATGGCGTCTCGCTGCAGGTTGTCACGCAGCAGTTCCACGTGACCACGCCACCGCGACGACTCGAGCCCGCCCCAACGAACATCGAGGCGCCACGCCCCGTGCTGGGATGTCGTACTCTCGCGCTCCGCGAGGTGGCCCATCGAACGAAGCTGTCCGGCCAGGGCGTCGAGGTGCGCCAGGATGAGCGCCATCAACGTCCGCGTGTCATCGGCCACGCCCCCTTCGTCGAGGCGCCGTTGCAGGTCGTCGATGACCGCCGTGACGTGATCGGCGGGTTCACGCCACGCCGTGGGGTGACCGGGACGACGCACCAGCGAGGACAACCGCGTGACGCCTTCGGCGAGTGCGAGCAACGCGCGTTGCACGTCGTCGAGGAAGGAGGGATCCACCGTGGCGAGGCGGGCGCGCAGA
The DNA here is from genome assembly GCA_021841725.1 of Actinomycetes bacterium. Taxonomy (GTDB): domain Bacteria; phylum Actinomycetota; class Acidimicrobiia; order Acidimicrobiales; family RAAP-2; genus RAAP-2. The sequence goes on from JAKCEC010000051.1 coordinate 7,031, forward strand.
CCCGCGACGGTGGTGAAGTCGAGTCGTGCGCGGCGCGCTTGCACCACGATGGCGCGAAGGTCACGGTCGTCGGTGCGCCCAAAGAGCGAGGCGGGCGAGAGAACTCGCTGCGCTTCGTCGATGTCGGCGAGGACGCCGAAGGCGGACCGTTCCGCGGGACTGGTGGCGTAGGCGGCCAAGCTGGCCAGGGCGTGGGCCACCGAGGCGCGTTGGAACCGCAGGGTGGGGGGGAGCCGCAAGACGACGAGGGCGACGATCTCGACCAGGGCTCCGGCACAGACCAGGAGGCCGAGATGCAGGGCCTGCACCGCCGAACCGCCGAACCGGCCCAGCACCACGTACGCGACGAGCGCCTGCGAGCCCAGGACGGCCTGCGTCTGGCCGTAGATCACGGCCATGCCGGCCGCGAAGCAGAGCGGGACCAGGAGCGCGGTGTGCAGCCAGGGCTCGGCACTGGTCAGGGTGCCGACAAAGACCGAGACACCGAGTCCGAGTGCGTCGAGCACGGCGAGTCGCAGGGGCAATTTCGGTGCGCCGACGAGCGAGACGATGGCGACCAGATTCGCGCCGACCGCCAGGGAGAGGGCGGCGAGCGGATTGTGCAGGGACAGTCCCAGGGCGAAGACGGCGAAGACCGGCAGGGCGGTGATGAGTCCGATCACCGGTGCCAGGGAACGAAAGTTGATTTCGAACGCGCTGAGGATGACGCGCCGCGTACTACCCACGACGCCTCACCACGGGGTGGACTCTGGTCGTGGTCGCCTCACGACGCGGCGACCACCGCAGCGTGGCGCGCGTAGGGGTCGACGATCTCGAGCGCCAACAACGGGGCCGAAGCCTTCGAGAGGCACTCCTGGTATTCGAACTCCGGTGTCGAATCCGCGACGATGCCGCCACCGGCCTGCACGGTCGCTCGCGAGTGTCGCAGGGCCACGGTGCGGATGGTGATGGCGAAGTCCGCGTCGCCGCGCAGCGAGAAGTAACCGAGGGCGCCCCCGTAGGGACCGCGTCGTACGGGCTCGAACTCATCGATGATCTGCATGGCGCGGACCTTGGGAGCGCCGCTCAACGTGCCCGCGGGAAACAGGGCGTCGAAGGCGTCGAAGGCGTCGAGTCCCTCGCGCAGGCGACCCGTGACCTGCGAGACCAGGTGCATCAGGTGGCTGAAGCGTTCAACTTGGGCCAGCCGTTCGACCCGG
>JAKCEC010000052.1 GCA_021841725.1 Actinomycetes bacterium
TCGCGCGCGTTTCGTCCCACCGAGACGACGGGTGCGCCGGCCCCCGCGGTCGGGCGTGTCGACATCAATCCGGTCGAAAACGCGGCGCTACGGGGAATCGGGAGATTCGTCGCTCCCCGGCGGCGCAGTCGTGACGTCGCGACCCCAGTCGCCCGACCTACCGCCGCTCTTGTGTCGCAGGACGAGGTCCGCGAGGTGGGCCTCGGGGTCGGTCGCCACCAGGGTCGTTACGAGACGTAGGGCGGCGTAGCAGCAGGCCGTGAGGGCCTCCATCTCCACTCCGGTCGGGCCCGTGGCGATGACCTGGGAGGACACTTCGAATCCGCGCGGGTGGGTTGCGACGTGGAGTTCGACGTTCGACAACGCCAGGGGGTGACACAGCGGGATTAGGTCCGCCGTCACCTTGGCGGCGTGGATCCCGGCCAACCGCGCCGACAAGACGAGGTCGGGCCCGCCGCCGTCGGCCTCGAACGCGTGGTGCTCGACGCGACTCACCACCAGGCAACTGGCCTCGGCGACACGGCGCGTCGGCTCCTTGCTCGAGACGTCCACCATCCGCAGGCGCCCGTCACCGTCGAGGTGCGTGAATTCGTGTTCGGCCATGAGAACCACCCGAGCTCGCGCGAGCGACGCACGACGTCGACTCGATGGGTCATGCTAGCGGCGATTGCGCTCGTCGCGTCGTCGCGGGCGTTCGTTAGGCTCCTGGACGTGGGGGCGCGCGACGGGACCGGCGAGGTGGACGCGGTAGCGCCCGCCCGGGCGGGCACGACCGTGGCGGTGTCGGTGCGGCCGCACCGCATCGACGTGACCCACGACTCGTCCGACGTCGAGGACGTCGCCACGCTGCGCGACCGTTACGGACGCGTCCACGACGACCTGCGGATCTCGGTGACGGACCGTTGCAATCTGCGCTGCGTGTACTGCATGGCCGAGGAGGGGATGACGTTCCTCCCGCGCGCGCAGTTGCTGAGTTTCGACGAGATCGTGCGCGTCGCGCGCGTGGCGCGCGACCTCGGGGTCCGCGCGATTCGTCTCACGGGGGGCGAGCCGCTGGTGCGAGCGGGGCTAGTGGACCTCGTGGCTCGGCTCAACGCGCTCGGTTTTGAGGACATCGCCCTCACCACCAACGGCACGCGACTGGCGGCCCTGGCCCCCGCCCTCGCGGCGGCGGGACTGCGCCGGGTGAACATCAGTTGCGACTCGTTGCGCGCCGATCGCTTCGCGACGATCCGGCGACGGGGCGACTTAGCCACGGTGCTGCACGCGATGGACGTCGCCGAAGCCAGCGGACTGACCCCGCTCAAGGTCAACGTCGTGGTGTTGCGCGGCCGCAACGACGACGAGATCCCCGATTTCGCGGCCTTCGCGCGCGACACCGGTCGACTGGTGCGGTTCATCGAATTCATGCCCCTCGACGCCCCGGGCGAGTGGGGACCCGAGCGCCTCGTGCCCGGGCGTGAGGTATTCGAGCGCATCAACGCCCACTGGCCCCTCGAGGCGGTCTACGAGCCTCACCGCGTCGCCCCCGCCGAACGTTTTCGATTCGTGGACGGTCGCGGCGAGATCGGTCTCATCTCCACCGTCACCCAACCCTTCTGCGGGACCTGCAACCGCCTGCGACTCACCGCCGACGGGTCGATCCGCAACTGCCTCTTCTCCGACGACGAACACGTGGTGCGAGACGTGATGCGCGCCGGGGGGAGTGACGAGGAGATCGCGCGAATCCTGCGCCGCGCGGTGGGGGAGAAATTTCCCGGTCACGCGATCAACGAACCCGGCTTCTTACGCCCGCACCGATCGATGTCGATGATCGGTGGGTAGACCCCCAGAATTCCCTCGCGCTTTTGGACGCCCGGCACTACTCTGAGCGTGTAGCGCGGCGCGGTGAGGTGAGGGGGCGATATGGCAGGCGTACGAGTACTCGTCGGAACCCGTAAGGGTGCCTTCGTCATGAGCGCGGACGGCACGCGCACGACCTGGGACATCCAGGGTCCCTTCTTCGAGGGCTGGGAGATCTACCACCTCAAGGGTTCGCCCGTCGACCCCAACCGGATCTACGCGTCGATGTCGTCGGGTTGGTTCGGCCAGATCATTCAACGCTCCGACGACGGCGGCGCCTCGTGGCAACCGGTCGGCAACGGCTTCACCTACGCCGGCGTCCCGGGGACCCACCAGTGGTACGACGGGACGCCGCACCCCTGGGAGTTCGCGCGCGTCTGGCACCTCGAGCCCTCCCTCAGCGACCCCGACCGGGTGCTGGCCGGGGTGGAGGACGCGGCGCTCTTTGAGTCGGTCGACGCCGGGGCCAACTGGAGCGAGCTCGCGGGACTGCGCGAACACGGGTCGGGTCCGCACTGGCAACCCGGCGCCGGCGGCATGTGTCTGCACACGATCGTCGTGAGTCCCCGGGACCCGCAACGAATCTTCGTCGCCATCTCGGCGGCGGGCGCCTTCCGTAGCGACGACGCGGGTCGGACCTGGCGTCCGATCAATCGCGGTCTGCATTCTGAGGGTATCCCCGACGAGGACGCGGAGGTCGGGCACTGCGTGCACCGCATCGCGCTGCACCCGTCGAACCCCGACGTACTCTTCATGCAGAAGCACTGGGACGTGATGCGCAGTAACGACGCCGGCGAGTCGTGGTTCGAGATCAGCGGGAATCTGCCGAGCGACTTCGGCTTCGTCATCGACGTGCACGCCCACGAACCCGAGACGATCTACGTGGTGCCCATCACCAGTGACTCGGTCCACTTCCCGCCCGAGGGCAAGTTGCGCGTGTACCGCAGCCGCACCGGCGGCCACGAATGGGAACCCCTCACCCGGGGTCTGCCCCAGGGGCACTGCTACGTGGACGTCCTGCGCGACGCGATGGCCGTCGACCGCCTGGAGGAGTGCGGCGTCTACTTCGGCACCACGGGGGGCCAGGTCTACGCCTCGCGCGACGCGGGCGATTCGTGGGAGGCGCTCGCGCGCGACTTGCCGGCGGTGTTGTCCGTGGAAGTGCAAACCGTGGCATGATCCGCGTCGTGCTGCCCGCGCACCTCAAGACGCTGATCAATCAGCACCACGAGGTGCACCTGGAGGTGGCCGGGCCCGTCACCCAGCGCGCGGTGCTCGACGCGCTCGAATCGCGTTACCCGGTGTTGCGGGGCACCCTGCGCGACCCCGTGACGCAGCGCCGCCGGCCCTTCGTGCGGTTCTTCGCCTGCGAGACGGACCTGTCGCACGCCGCGGCCGACGACGTGCTGCCCGACGACGTGTCGAGTGGGGCCCAGCCCCTCTACGTGGTGGGGGCGATGGCCGGCGGCTGAGGCCGGGGCTCGTCGATGCCGTCGAGTTGGTCGACGCTCCGGCGGTTCTTCTGCGCCCAGTAGGCGCGGATCCCGTCGGGGCCCTTGCGCTGGCTCCACTGGTCCATGGTCGGCCGGTGCGTCTCGAAGGCCATGAAGGGGACTCCGTAGCCACAGGAGTCCGAGACCCGCTCGACCTCCACCACGATGACCGCGCGCACCCCGACGGCGCGCGCGCCCGGGAAGTGCGCCGCAACCTCCTCGAACTCATCGTCGTCGCGCAGCACGGTGCGACCGCGTCCGTGCAGGCGCACGATGCGCGGCGGACCGTCGAAGGCGCAGAACATGAGGACGATGCGCCCGTTCTCGCGTAGGTGCGCGATGGTCTCGACGCCGCTGCCGGTCTGATCGAGGTAGGCGACGCGCCGCGCGTCGAGGACCGCCAGCTCGTCGCGGTTGCCCTTGGGCGAGCAGTTGATCGATCCGTTCTCGTCCAGGGGTGCCGTCGCCACGAAGAAGACCGGCTGCGCGGCGATCCACGCCGCCAGATGGTCGCTGACGTCGTCGAATCGTTGGCCCATCGTGTGAATTTACACGCCGATCGACTTCGTCCGCGCGCGCCGCGCCGCGCACCCTCGACTGACGACGCGGCGCGCGGACCCCTAAGGTGGGCGACGTGGCCACGTACCGGATCGGACAGGCGGCGCAGCTCATGGGCGTGAGCGTCGACACGCTGCGTCGATGGACCGACGCGGGGCGTGTCGCGGTGAGCGTGGGGGCCGACGGCCGTCGCCACTACGACGGCGAGGAGTTGGCGCGCCTGTCACTGGAACTCGCGGGCGCTGCCGCGCCCGAGCGACCGCGGGCGCAGTCGGCGCGCAACCGCTTCGTCGGCATCGTCACGCGGGTGGTGAAGGACAAGGTCGTCGCCCAGGTGGAGATCCAGGCCGGTCCGCACCGTTTCGTCTCGCTCATCACCCGCGAGGCCGCCGACGAGTTGGCGCTGGCCCCCGGGGTGGTCGTCGACGCGGTCGTGAAGGCCACGAACGTCGGGGTGGAGATTCCTTCGCAGTTCTGAGTCGGTGCCCGTCGACGGGTGCCGCGACCCGCGCCCGCACTGCGGGGACCAGTGACGATTCTCAGAGCGCGCCGCGGTCCGACCAGACCTCGATGTCCTCGCGCGCCAGCGTCACGTCACAGGATTCCCCGACCACGAATCCCTTGGCGTTATCACGTCGCGCGCGCAGTTCCAGGTCGCCGTCGAGTCGGACGTAGAGGTCCACGGCGACGCCCACGTCCGCGAGGTCCTCCAGCGTGGCCGTGACGACGACGCCCGCGCGATCGAGCGGCGCCGGGGGTACGGCCCGACGCACCGTGACCCGCTCGGGCCGGATGGACCAGAGCACCGGCGTGCCCGCGTCAAGCCCGCCCACGTCGGCGTCCAGGCGGGTGCCGCCGGGGGTGACCACGCCGTCGCCGGTCACGCGACCCTGGTGCAGGTTGGCGACGCCCAAGAGTCGCGCGACGTCGCGCGACGCCGGTCGCGCGAAGAGGTGACGGGTGAGGTCGGCCTGGAGGAGTCGTCCGTCGTCGATGACGAGGATCTCCTGGGCCAGGTACGCCGCCTCTTCGGGGTCGTGGGTCACGATGAGGGTGGCCAGACCGGTCTCGCGCTGCAGTTGGCGCAGCTCGCGTTGCAGGTCGCGGCGAATGGGCATGTCGAGGGCGGAGAAGGGTTCGTCCAACAGGAGGATCTCGGGCGAGGAGCACAGCGCTTGGGCGAGCGCCACCCGCTGGCGTTGTCCCCCGGAGAGTTCCGAGGGGTAGCGGTCCTCGAGTCCCTCGAGTCGCAGGTGGGTGAGCCAGTAGCGCGCGACACCCGCTCGGGCGTTCGTGGGGAACATCAGGTTGCGCCAGACCGTGAGGTGGGTGAACAGCGTGAACCCCTGGGCGACGTAGCCGACCCGCCGCCGCTCGGGACGGCGCGCGCTGACGTCGTCCTCGCCGAAGGTCACGGTCCCCACGGCGGAACCGTAGAGGCCCGCGAGCGCGCGCACGAGCACGGATTTCCCCGCGCCCGACGGTCCGAGGACGGCCAGGTTGTCGTGGTGGGCCGCGTGGCGCAGCCGTAGCTCGAATTCCCCGCGGCGAACGGCGACGTCGACGTCGAGGCGCGCCGAGCGGGTGAGCGACGGTTGCTCCGGGGTGATCGTCGCCACGTTCCCGTGACGCCGGTGGGGCCCGCGCGCGCGACTGGCCAGCACCACCGCGGCGGCGACGCCGAGGGCGAGCATGGTGGGGGCGAGCGTCGGGGCGAGGCCGCGCGCCATGAACTCATTGACGGTGTAGATGGGCAGGGACGCCGGGTTGTAGGCGAGGATGGTGACCGCGCCGTATTCGCCGAAGGCCCGCAACCAGGTCATGGTCATGCCGGCGCGGATCTCGGGTCCGGCCGAGGGGAGCGCCACCCGCGTGAACCGCGAGAACTCGGAGTGGCCCAGGGTCGCGGCCACCTCGAGCAGGGCGGGATCGATGCTCGCGAAGGCGGCGCGCGCTGACAGGATCAAGAACGGCGCGGAACTGAACGTCATGGCGATGATGATGCCGACCACCGAGTTCGTTAGCTGGCCGTGGAACTGGCGGCCGAGGAAACTGTAGGGACCGACCAGGTACACGACGACGATGCCCCCCATGACCGGGGGCAGCGCCAGTGGTAGGGTCACCGCCACCTCGACGGCACGCGCGAACGCGCCGCGCGACCGTCCGAGCACGTAGGCCAGGGGAATGCCCGTGACGCAGGTGATCGCCAGCGTCACCGTCGCGCTGAGCAGGGAGATCAGCAGTGACGGGAACAGGCCGGCGACGTGAAATCCCCGTTCGGGGGCGCGCGCGAAGCGCACGGCGAACAGCACGAGAGGCGCGAGCAGGTAGACGACCAGCAGTGCGCCCAGCCAGCGCAGGGCGTGTCGCGCCACCGCGGACCCTACGTCGGTGCGGGGACGAATCGCGGAGCGACGGGAACGACGCCCCGGCGCACCAGGAGTGACGTCGCCGCTCGCGTGAAGAGCCAGTGCAGAAAGGCGGCTGCGGCGCCGGGGTCGGGCGCGCCCCTCAGGAGGGCCACGGTGAAGTGCGCGTTGAGATTACGGGTACCGGTGAGGGCGACGTAGGGCAGCTGCGCCGCGTCGGCGGAGACGGCGTACATGAAGGCCGCGTCGAGTTGACCGGCCTGCAAGAGCCCGGGGATCGCCTGTTCGGTGTAGACGTCGCGGGTGACGCGCGCCAGGGCCAGGAGGGAGGGCATGTCGTAGGCGTAACCGAGGCCCCGGAGGGCGTCGAGGTCGAGGACGCCCCCCGGATCGACCGCGGGATCGGTGCGGCCGAGTTCGAAGCCGGCCGCGCTCACGACGTCGTACCAGGGTCGCCGCCGCAGGGCCGCGGCGAACCGCGACCCCCGGTAGTAGGCCAGCACCACCGGTGAGGTGCCGACGTCGGTGTAGCCGTCGATCCATCGACCGTGGGCGGCCCCCTCCAGCGAGCGGTCGTCGCCCGTCGAGGCGCTGATGAAGACGTCGCCCTGCAGCGTCTGCGACGTGACGCCGTGGGCGATCGCCGAGGAGCCCATCGACGTGTTCACCAACCGGTACCCGGTGTCGTGCGTGAAGGCGGCGCCCAGGAGCACCATGACGTTGGACCACGAACCCGCCGAGAGGACGCGTACGGTACCCGACGGTCTCGTCGCGGCCGTCGCGGGAAGGGTCGCCACCGTGGCGGCGCCGGCGAGCACGACGGCGGCGATCACCAGGGTGCCGCGACGACCGTGTCGCGCGATACCACGAGTCATAACGGTCCCCTTCGCATATGCGGGCGTGGAATTCGTTTTACCCTAGCATTTACAGGTTTAATGTGTTGGGGTCCTGGTAATTCTCCACGCCGAGTATTCCCGCGACGCCGCTCGTCGCCGCGGGGGTTGCGGCGCGGTCGCCCCGGTGCGACGCGACCACGCCAGGGCTGGCGACGATTACTTATAGGGTGAGGGCGTGAACGCCGAGCACGGTCGAGAGTGGGTCCTGGTGACGGAGTCGTCCTTGGAACCGGCGGCGCTGACGGCGTGGGTGACGCGACCCGACTGCGGGGCGGTCGTGACCTTTTGCGGGACGGCGCGCAACAGCTCGGGCGTCGGTCACGTCATTGAGTCCCTGGAGTACGAGACGAGCGTCGACCTCGCCCAGGACCGCATCGCGCGGGTGATCGCGCGGGCGCGTTCGCGCTGGCCCGACCTCGGCGCCGTCGCGATCCATCATCGGGTGGGCGTGGTGCGACTGGAGGAACCCGCGGTCGTGATCGCGGTCGCCTCGCCGCACCGGGGGACGGCCTACGACGCGTCGCGGTTCTGCATCGACGCCGTCAAGTCGTGCGTACCCATGTGGAAGCGCGAGACCTGGGCCGGCGGTTCGGCGTGGAGCGAGGACGCCCAGGACCTCCTCGACGTGTCCGAACTATGAGGCGACGACCGCGCGCGTCGGGGGGCGACGCGATCCCCTCGTGATCGAACTGTCCGACGCCCAGGCCTTCGTGCACTCGCGGATCAGCGTGCTCGAACCCGAGGAGTACGCCGTGGCGCGTGCGCGGGGCTGCGTGATCGCGGCTACGGTCCGGGCACGAGAGGCCGTCCCGGGGTTCGCCAATTCGTCCATGGACGGATTCGCCCTACGCGCGAGGGACACGGTCGAGGGCGGGGCCCGACTGCGCGTCGTCGACTCGTTGCGCGCGGGCGAGGTCTCCTCGGTCGTCGTGGGTGCGGGGCAGGCCGTACGCATCATGACGGGCGCTGCGCTCCCGGAAGGCGCGGACTGCGTCTGCATGATCGAGGAGGCGACCGTCGAGGGGT
>JAKCEC010000053.1 GCA_021841725.1 Actinomycetes bacterium
CCGGCAGTGTGAGCGAGCGCGAGGGTCGGTCTCGCTCGTCGCGCACGCCGATCAGCACCGTGGCGAAGAGTTCCTCGCCCTCGATGCGCGCCCACGCGAGGACGTCGAGGTCGTGGCGGAAGTTGCCCCACAGGGTCGCGGCGAGGCCGCGTTCTTCGAGGAGCAGGAGCAGGGCCATGGTCGCCATCGCCGCGTCGGTGTGCCAGTAGGGCACGGGCCAGTCCTCACGACGCGTGAGCCCCGACGACACCTTGTCGGGTTGGGCGTAGCGCGTCAGGTAGTCCTGGGGCCGCGAGGTGACGATGACGACCCCGCCCGCGCGCGCCAGACCCGCGTACCGCCGACTCGTCGCGCGCCACGCGGCGTCGGTGGCCACCTCGAGGTAGGCGCCGACCAGGTCGGCGCCGACCGTGCTCATGCGCACGCCCGCGCAGTTACCCGCCGTGGGCGCGCGCAGGGCCTCGGCGCAGAGGACGTCGAGGAGCCCCTGGTCGACGGGGTCGCCACGAAAGGTCCGCGTCATGCGCCGGTGCGCCAGGAGTTCGCTGAAGTCCACGGGTGTGGTTTAGCAGAGGGCGGTCGCTAATGTTGACTAATCCAGTAAGATTTCGTCGGACTGAAGGAGCGACCGTGTCATCACCCCGAGATTTACTCAACGCCGCCAAGGCCGAGATCCGCGAGATCGACCCGCACGACGTCGCCGCGCGCCTCGGCGACTACGTGATCCTGGACGTACGCGAACCCGACGAGTACCAACAAGGAGCGCTGCCCGGCGCGGTGCACATTCCGCGCGGACAGTTGGAATTCGCCGTCGAGGGCCGAATCGTCGACAAGACCGCCGCGCTGGCCGTCTACTGCGCGGGCGGGGTGCGTTCGGCCTTCGCGGCCAAGACGCTCCAAGAGCTCGGCTACGTCGACGTCGTTTCGGTGATCGGCGGATTCAACAAGTGGAAGGACGAGGGTCTGCCCTGGTCGGCCCCCGCGACGATGACTGCCGAGCAACGCGTCCGCTACCACCGCCACCTGCTCTTGCCCGAAGTGGGCGACGAGGGCCAACTCAAGTTGCTCGGCTCCAAGGTGCTCTTGCTGGGGGCCGGCGGTCTCGGTTCGCCCGCGGCCCTCTACCTCGCCGCGGCCGGCGTGGGGACCCTCGGCATCATCGACATGGACGTGGTCGACTCCTCAAACCTCCAGCGTCAGATCCTGCACAACATGGACCGCGTCGGCATGCGTAAGGTCGACAGCGCCAAGCAGACGCTGACCGCGATGAACCCCGACCTCGAGGTCCGGACGTACGACATGCGCCTCGGGGCGGACAACATCCTGGACATCATCGACGGCTACGACGTGATCGTGGACGGCACCGACAACTTCCCCACGCGCTACCTGGTGAACGACGCCGCGCTCGTGAAGGGGATCCCCGTGGTGCACGGCTCGATCTTTCGCTTCGAGGGCCAGGTGACCGTGTTCGCGCCCTACGTGGGCCCGTGCTATCGCTGCATGATCCCCGAGCCGCCGCCCGCCGAACTCGCGCCCAGCTGCGCCGAAGCCGGCGTCCTCGGCGTCCTGCCCGGCATCATCGGTTCGATCCAAGCCATCGAGACGATCAAACTCTTGCTGGACCTCGGCGAGCCCCTGGTCGGCCGACTCTTGACCTACGATTCGCTCGATCAGAGTTTTCGCACCTTCAAGGTGCGCCGCGACCCCGAGTGCCCGGCCTGCGGCGAGCACGCGGGACCGATTCACATCGCCGAGTACGACGACCTGTGCATGCCCCACGCGGTGCCCGCGTAGGCGAACCCGTCACCTCAACGCCGACGGCCGCGGGTCACTCCCGCGGCCGTCGGCGTTGACGCGGGTGGTCCCGGGGCCTCAGGTACGGACCACGATGGTGCGCGCCAGGCGGTCGTGAATCGTCTGTTTGCGCGGGTTGAAGAGTGGGTAGAGGCAGTCGGCGAGCGCCAGCAGGCTGACCGCGGCGGTGAGCGAGCTCGTCCCGGTGCTCGAGAGGACTTCGAGCACGCCGTAGAACGCGATGAAGCCCCAGCGCACGGCGGCCTGGCGTACCGAGATCGTCCGCCCGGTCAGGGCGTCGCGCACCCGGGTCTGGAGGGCCCGATTCCCCAGCGTCTGGCCGGCGGGCTTGGTCTGGAGGCCGATCATGTAGGCCGCCTGCACCCCGACGGCCACGATCTGACCGATGAGGCTGCCGAGCAGGAGGTCCAGGACCAGGGTGGGCACGACCAGGACCAACGAATCGATGATGGTGGCGCCCACGCGACTCCACCAGCCCGCCAGGACCGTCGTGACCGCGTCCGTGCGGGTGTCCGCGAGGACCGGCGTCCCACAGACGCGACACGTCGCGCCGTCAACGGGGGAACCACAGTTCGTACAGATCATCCCCCCAGTCTGTCCCATCACGGGGGCCACGGGCGTCACGGGGGGTGCGGACCCCCCGGGGGAGTCGTGCGTACGCGCGACGAACGCCTAGCATGGCGCTCGTGGCACCCCAGGAGCGCACGACCGATTCGGGCATCGAAGTACGCCCCGTCTACCACGCGCGGGACCTGCACGACCTCGACGAAACGCGCGACCTGGGCGAACCCGGTCAGTACCCCTTCACGCGGGGCGTGTACGCGGACATGTATCGCGGACGCCTCTGGACAATGCGCCAGTACGCCGGCTTCGGCACCGCCGAAGAGACGAACGAACGCTTCCGCTTCCTCCTCGGGGCCGGCCAGACGGGACTGAGTTGCGCCTTCGACCTGCCGACGCAGATGGGCTACGACTCCGATCACGCGCGCGCCGAAGGTGAGGTCGGTCGCGTCGGCGTGGCGATCAGCTCCCTCGAGGACATGCGCCTGCTCCTGAGCGCGCTGCCCCTCGACCAGGTCACCACCTCGATGACCATCAACGCGACGGCCTCGACCCTGCTCCTGCTCTACCAGCTGGTGGGCGAGGAACAGGGCGTGGGGGCCCACCAACTGCGCGGCACCATCCAAAACGACATCCTCAAGGAGTACATCGCGCGCGGGACCTACATCTACCCCCCGCGCCCGTCGATGCGACTCATCGTCGACACCTTCGCCTACTGCGCGAAGGAGATGCCCAACTGGAATACGATCTCGATCTCGGGGTACCACATCCGCGAAGCGGGGTCGACGGCGGTGCAGGAGGTGGCGTTCACCCTGGCCGACGGTATCGCCTACGTCGAGGCCGCGGTGAACGCGGGTCTCGCGGTCGACGACTTCGCGCCGCGGCTCTCCTTCTTCTTCAACGCGCACAACAACGTGTTCGAGGAGGTCGCGAAGTATCGCGCCGCTCGGCGTCTCTGGGCCACGATCATGCGCGAACGTTTCGGGGCGCAGTCACCCGCGTCGTGGATGTTGCGATTTCACACCCAGACGGCGGGCTCGACGCTGACCGCTCAGCAGCCCGAGAACAACCTGATCCGCGTCACGCTGCAGGCGCTGGCCGCCGCGCTGGGCGGAACGCAGAGTCTGCACACCAACAGTTTCGACGAGGCCCTGGGACTGCCCACCGAACACGCGGTGCGCTTGGCCCTGCGCACCCAACAGGTGATCGGCTACGAGACGGGCGTCGCCGACACCGTCGACCCCCTCGCCGGCTCGTACTTCGTCGAGACCCTCACGAATCAGATCGAAGCGCGCGCGCGGGTCTACCTCGACGACATCGATCAGTTAGGGGGAGCCGTGGCGGCGATCGAGGCGGGTTACCCCCAGCGCGAGATCGAGAACGCCGCCTACGACTACGCGCGTTCGGTCGACCAGGGGGAGCGCATCATCGTGGGCGTCAATCGCTTCACCGACGAGGGCGACGCTTCGCCCGAGGTCTTCCCGATCGACCTCGAACGCCAGGCCCTGCAGGTGGCGCGGGTGCGCCGTCTCAAGGAGCGCCGCGACAACGACGCGGTGCGCGCGAGTCTGGCGGATCTGGCGAGTGCCGCGCGCGGCAGCGCGAACGTGCTCTACCCCATGAAGGTTGCCCTCGGACGACTAGCGACCCTGGGCGAGGTGGCCGACGTGTTGCGCGCCGAATTCGGGGAATACCACCCGCACTAACGCTCCAGCACGGCACCGAAGTGCGTCACGGTCGGTGCGACCGCGTAATACGGGTGCGTCTGGCGGCGCCACGTCTCGAAGGACGCCGACGCGCGAAACGCCTCGTGCGCCGCGACACTGTCCCAGCGGACGATCAGCAAGAACGTGGACGGGTCTTCGATCTGGCGGCGCACCTGCGCGCCGTGACAACCGGGGGCGGATTCGATGACGCTCAGGGCGGCCCGTATCGACGTCGCGAACTCTTCCTCGCGCCCCGCGGTGACGGGCAGCCAGGCGTGTTCGATGATCACGAACGCGACAATAGTCGCGCCCGCAGCGCGACGTCGGTGGCGACGCCCACGGCGGTCTCGGCCAGCGCGAGCGCGCCGTCGATCACCGCCCGGTCCGCGTCGGGGGTGACGCACGCCGCGGTGAACTCGGGCTGGTGGTTCACGGCGCCGTTCGTCGGGATCGAGAGCAGGGGGTGAATCGAGGGGACGACCAGGGAGACGTTGGCCATGTCGGTGGAGAGGGTGGGCGCGGCGACGCCCTCGTCGTCGAGGGCGAAGGAACGTCCGAGACCCTGCGCCGCGACACGGTAGTGCGCTAACAGGTCGGGGTCGCTCACCATGTGGGTGAAGGTATTGCCGAGTTCCACGATCCGCACGGTGGCGCCGGTCGCGCGCGCGCCCGCGTCGAAACAGCCCGCCAGGCGCTCGCGCAGTTGCGCGAGTCGCTCGAGCGTGAGCGAGCGCGCCATGTAGCGCGCGACGGTGCGCCGCGGAATGATGTTGGCCGCGACGCCACCCTCGATGACGACGGAGTGGACTTGGTCCCCCGGTCGGAGTTGTTGGCGCAGCAGCGCGACGGCGACCTGGGTGACGGTGAGCGCATCGAGGGCGTTGACGCCCTCCCACGGGGCGGCGGAGGCGTGCGCCTCCTTACCCTCGAAGATGACGTCAAAGTGGTCGACGGCCAGGCACGTGGCCGCGAGACGATCCTCCGGCCAGGGGTGCACCATCATCGCTACGTGGGCGTCGCGAAAGTAACCGGCGTTGATCAGGTCGATCTTGCCGCCGCCGCCCTCCTCACTCGGGGTGCCGAGCAGGGTGACGGTGACGCCGACGTCGTCGGCCACCGCGGCGAGACCCAGCGCCGCCCCGAGGGAGGACGCGGCGATGATGTTGTGGCCGCAGGCGTGGCCCACGTCGGGCAGGGCGTCGTACTCGGCGCAGAACACGACGTGCAGGTCGCCGCTCCCCGACGTGGCGCGGAACGCGGTCGGCAGATCGGCGATCCCGCGTTCGACGCGGAAGCCGGCCTCCTCGGCGGCGCGCGCGACGGCTTCGGCGCTGAGGAACTCCTCGTAGCCCATCTCGGGGTGCGCGTGGACGTAGTGACTGAGCGCGATCAACTCCTGCGCCGCGGCCTCGATGGCGCGACGCGCGACCTCGCGGCTCACGCGATCACTGCCACGACGTCGCCGACGGAGACGCCGTCGCCCGCGCTCACGTGGATCGCACTGACGGTCCCGGCGCGTTCGGCGCGCACGGCGTTCTCCATCTTCATGGCCTCGAGGATCACGATGGTGTCGCCCGTCTCCACGCTCTGGCCCACTTCGACGCTGACCTTGATGATCGTGCCCTGCATCGGCGCGCTGACGTTACCCGAACCCGCGGTGGCCAGGGGGGCGTGGTGCGCGCGTCGCGGGGCGGCCGCGCTCGCGCGCGCGGGGGGATCGCCGTCCTCGGGTAGCCACAGCGCGACCGCGACGCGTCGGCCGTTGACTTCGGCGGTGACGTCGCGTCGCACGAGGGGCGCCGTGGCGCCGGGTGACGCGGCGCCGGGCGCGGGGATCGACGAGAAATCCAGGGATTTCTCCACCCAATTGGTCGAGTGTGTGGCGTTGACGAAGTCGTCGTCCGAGAGGATGATGACGTCGGCGGGCAAGGTGGTCGACACCCCCTCGACCACCGTCTCGCCGATGGCGCGCAGGAGACGCCGGCGCGCGCGTTCGCGGTCAGGGGCCCAGACGATGAGTTTGGCGATGAGGTTGTCGTAGTACTGCGACACGGTGTCACCCACGGCGTATCCGGCGTCGAGGCGCACTCCGGGGCCGGCGGGTTGGTCGAAACGGGTCAACGTACCCGGCGAGGGCGCGAAGCGCCCCCCCGAGGCGTCCTCGGCGTTGATGCGCACCTCGATGGCGTGACCGTGGTGTTCGATGTCGTCTTGGCTCAGGGTGAGGGCTTCTCCCGCCGCGATGCGCAGCTGCCATTCGACCAGGTCGAGGCCGGTCACCATCTCGGTAATCGGATGCTCCACCTGCAGGCGGGTGTTCATCTCGAGGAAGTAGAACTCGCCGTCTTGGTACATGAACTCGACGGTGCCGGCGTTGACGTAGCCGCAGGCGCGCGATACCCGCACGGCGGCCTCGCCCATCGCGCGGCGCACCTCGTCGGGAAAGTTGGGCGCGGGCGATTCCTCGATGAGCTTCTGGTGGCGTCGCTGGGGGGAACAGTCGCGCTCGCCGAGCCACAGGGTCGTACCGTGGGCGTCGGCCAAGATCTGCATCTCGATGTGACGCGGCCAGGTGAGGTAGCGCTCCAGGTAGCACTCGGAGCGACCGAAGTAGTTGAGCGCTTCGCGCATCGCACTCTCGAGGGCCGCTTCGGCCTGGTCGGGACTCTCGACTACCTTCATCCCGCGACCGCCGCCGCCGTAGGCCGCCTTGATGGCGACGGGCCACCCGACCTCGTTACCGAAGGCGACGACCTCGTCGAAGTGCGTCAGGGTCTGACTGCGGCCGGGGACGCCGAAGACGCCCGCCTCCTCCGCGGCCAGTCGCGACGAGATCTTGTCGCCCATGACCTCGATGGCCGAGGGGGGTGGGCCGATGAAGGTGACCCCCATGTCGGTGATCGCTCGCGCGAAGTCGGTGTTCTCGGAGAAGAAGCCGTAGCCGGGGTGTACGGCGTCGGCGCCCGAGCGCGCGACGGCGTCGAGGATGGCGGCGGTGTTGAGGTAACTCTCCGCCGCCGTCTGACCACCGAGGGCGTAGGCCTCGTCGGCCAGTCGCACGTGCAGGGCCTCGCGGTCGAGTTCGGAGTAGACCGCGACGGTGGCGATACCCATCTCCTGACAGGTGCGGATGACGCGGACGGCGATTTCACCACGGTTGGCGATCAGTACTTTCTTTAACACCAGTTCCTCCGCACGCTCGACCCAACGTTTTAGCATTGCCGCCCTAAACCCTACCTGGGTGGTCCGGGGCGACACCGACGAACGCCCCGCGGGCCCCGCGCGCGCGTCGGCGCAGGGCCGGACTTGTCTAAGGTTTTGGGGTGACACACCTGGCGTGGCGCGTCGAACACCTGACGCGAGTGGATTCGACGAATACCTGGCTGGTCGAGCGCGCCCGCGCCGGCGCGCGCGAGGGCGAAGTCGTCTACGCCGACTTCCAGAGCGCGGGACGCGGGCGCCGGGACCGGACCTGGGTCGCGCCCCCCGGTTCCTCGCTCCTGTGCTCGGTCCTGCTCGACACGGCGCACTCGCCGGCGCCGCCCCCCTTCTTCGTCCTCACGGCGGCCCTCGCGATGAGCGAGGCGCTGGAGCGACTGACCCGAGTGCGCCCCGTCCTCAAGTGGCCCAACGACCTCCTCTTCGGTGAGGCCAAGGTCGCGGGACTGCTGGCCGAGGCGGTGGCGGATCAGGTAGTGGTGGGACTGGGTCTCAACCTGCGCGCGCTGGACCCGGACTTCTCGGCGGCGACCACGGTACTCGACGCCACCGGGGTGACCCTGCGCGCGCGCGAGACCCTCGACGCCTACCTCGAGGCGCTGGCGTGCCGTCGCGAGCTCCTCGCGTCGCCCGCCGGTGTCGCCACGCTGCGCGCCGAGTTCGCCGCGTCCCTCTCGACCCTGGGGCGCGCGGTGCGCGCCCAGCTGCCCACCGAGGTGGTGGCCGGCGTCGCCGTCGGCGTCGACGACGCGGGGGCCCTTCTGATCGACACGGGACGCGCGGTGCGCG
>JAKCEC010000054.1 GCA_021841725.1 Actinomycetes bacterium
CTGGCGGCCTCGCGCGGACTGAACCCCACGGTGCTCGAAATGGGCTTCATGCTCACGCTGGGTCTGGGCTCGGCGTTGACGGTCCCGGTGGTGGGCGCGTTGCTGAGCTTCTCCCTGACCGTCGGCCCCCCGGCCGCCGCGCGACTCGTGACGCGTCGTCCCGGCCGCGCCCTGGCGCTGTCGGTGGCCCTCAGCGTGGTGACGTTGTGGGCCTCGATCGCCGCGTCCTACGTCACCAACCTGCCGGTGGGATTCTTCGTCGGTACGTTGAGCGCGCTGCTCTACGTGGTGGTGCGGCTGCTCGCGCGCCCCCGCGCGCGGCGTGCGTAGTCTGACCACGTGAACGTGCTCGAGGCCTGCGACTTCCCGCCGTCGGGGACCGAGGTCGACCTGGCGGTCTCGGGGGGACCCGATTCGCTCGGCCTACTCCTGCTGGCCCTCGACGCGGGGCTGCGGGCGCGGGTGCACCACGTGGACCATCACGTGCGCGCCGCCAGCGCGGAGGACGCGCGTTTCGTCACCGAGGTGTGCGCGCGCTACGACGTCGCCTGCGTGGTGCACGACGCGCGCGTCGCGGGCGGCGCCAACTTCGAGGCGATGGCGCGCGCCCAACGTCGGGCCCTGCTGCCCGAGGGGGTCCTCACCGGGCACACGATGGACGACCTGGCCGAGACCGTCGTGCTCAACATGCTGCGCGGGGCGGGCCTGCAGGGACTGAGCCCCATGGTCGAGGACTCGAGCAAACCGCTGCGACGCGTGCGTCGGCGCGACCTGCACTACTACGTGTTGGAGGCGGGCCTCGCGGCGCGTTACGACGAGACCAACGACTCCCCCGACCATCGACGAAATCGGGTGCGTCACGAATTGCTGCCGCTGATGAACGACGTGGCCGCGCGCGACGTCGTGCCGATCCTGGCGCGCCAGGCCCGACTGATCCACGAGGATCGACGCTGGCTCGACGAGCTCTCGCGCGACGACGTGGCGAGGCCACTCGACGCCGTCGATTGTCGCGAGTTGGCGACCTGGCCGGTGGCGCGTCTCACGCGCTGGCTGCGGGCGCACCTGGCGACGCACACGCCCCAGGGTGAGACCTACGCACCCTCGGCGAAGGAGATGGCGCGCGCCCTGCGCGTCGTGCGGGGGGAGGTCGTGGCCTGTGAACTGAGCGGTGCGCGCCGCCTCTCGCGCCGCGGCCAGCGCCTCACGCTGGCCTGAGGCCCTCCACTACGCTGTCGGAGCATGGGATCACTTTCTCGCGACGACCACGGCACCCACTGGGCCCATTCCGAGTTGGGTGAGGTGGTGGTCTCGGCCAAGGAGATCGCCGATCGGGTCCACGAACTGGGGCGCCAGATCAGTCACGACTACGCGCAGCGCCCGCCCCTGTTGGTGTGCGTCTTGAAGGGTGCGGTCAACTTCATGGCCGACTTGATGCGCGCGATCGAGTTGCCCGTCGAGATTGACTTTATGGCGGTGTCGTCCTACGGTGCCGCCACTAAGACCAGTGGGGTGGTGCGCATCGTCAAGGACCTCGACGTCGACCTCGTGAACCGCGACGTGCTCATCGTCGAGGACGTGGTCGATTCGGGTCTCACCCTGAATTACCTGCGTCAGTACCTGGGCGCGCGTAACCCGCGCACGCTCGACGTGTGCGCCCTGCTGGTCAAGGAGGGCGAGCAGCGCGTGGAGCAATCCCTCAAGTACGTCGGCTTCACCATCCCGGCGGACTTCGTGGTGGGGTACGGCCTCGACGTCAACGAGCGCTACCGCAACCTCGACGCGATCTACACCTTCGTCGGCGAGGCCTAACCGTGGTCGACCGGGAACGGGTCGAGGGGCTGATCCGCGAGTTGCTCGAAGCCATCGGGGAGGACCCCGAGCGCGCGGGACTGCGCGAGACGCCCCGGCGGGTGGCCGACATGTACCGCGAGCTCTTCGAGGGGGTCGACCGCGACCCCGGTGAGCACCTCAGCGTGGCGTTCGAGGAGGGTCACGACGAGATGGTCATGGTGCGCGACATCGCCTTCACCTCACTCTGCGAGCACCACCTGGTGCCCTTCACCGGACTGGCCCACGTGGCCTACCTGCCCGGGGCCGAGGGGCGCATCACCGGCCTGTCCAAGATGGCCCGCCTCGTCGAGGGCTACGCGCGCCGCCTCCAGGTCCAAGAGCGCATGACCACCCAGATCGTCGAGGCGATGGAACGGGTGATGGCGCCGCGCGGTTCGATCGTGGTGATCGAGGCCGAGCACTTCTGCATGTCCATGCGCGGCGTCAAAAAGGCGGGTTCCACGACGGTCACCTCGGCGGTGCGCGGCGTGTTCCGCGACGACGCGGCCTACCGCGCGGAGGCGTTGCAGTACATCCACCAACGCAGGTCCACGTGGCACTGAGACCGGCCGTGACGAGCCCGTCGGTGATGGGCATCGTGAACGTGACGCCCGACTCGTTCTTCGCCGCGGCGCGCACCGGCGCGCTCGACCAGGCCGTCGCCCGCGGCGTCGCGCTGTTCGCGGCGGGGTGCGACGTCGTCGACGTGGGCGGCGAATCCACCCGTCCCGGGGCCCTCGACGTGGCGCTGAGCGAGGAGCTCGCGCGCGTCGTGCCGGTGGTGCGCGCCCTGGCGGCCCACGGCCCGGTCTCGATCGACACGCGCAAGCCCGAGGTGGCGCGCGCCGCGGTGAGCGCGGGCGCGTGCATTCTCAACGACGTGTCGGGCACCCTCGTCGAGGTGGCCGGCGACGCGGGGGTCGGCTACGTGGCGATGCACTCGCGCGGGACCCCCCAGACCATGCAGGACGACCCGCGCTACGACGACGTGGTGGCCGAGGTGCTGGCGTCCCTGGAGACGATGGCCCGTCGCGCGCGCGCCGCCGGCGTCGCCGCGCTCTGGCTGGACCCGGGGATCGGTTTCGGCAAGACCGTCGAGCACAACCTGGCCCTGGTGGCGCGCTGCGCGGACGTCGTCGCGCTGGCGCGCCGCTACGACGCGGGCGTCCTCATCGGCACGAGTCGCAAGGGCTTCCTCGCCCACCTCGGGCCCGAGGTGCTCGACGTGGACGAACGCCTCGAGGGTTCGATCGCCACGGCGGCCTGGGCCCTCGCGAGTGGCGTGACGATGATCCGGGTGCACGACGCCGTCGCGGCGCTGCAGGCCCGCGACCTGGTGACGCGACCGGTGGCCGAGGTGGGTTCGTGAGGGGTAAGTGGGCCGCGGGCATCGAGCCCCGGGGCTTCACGTGGGTCTACCGGGGGGTCCTCGCCGTGTCCGAGCGCCCCGGGGGCTCGACGCCGGTGCACCGGCGCGTGCGCCGCGACGAGGAACTCCTCTGGCTGAAGCACCAGGGATTCTCGCGCGTGGTGTCGATCCTGCCGGTGATGCAGAACCTCGACGCGTACCTCGAGCACGGACTGAGCGCCAGTCACTACGCGCTGCGCGGGGGTCCCCACCAGCGCGACGTCCTCGAGGCCTGTTACCGCGACCTCGCGCGTTCGATGCAGAACAACGTGGCCGTCTTGCTGCACAGCGACGACGTGTCCGATCGGCTCCTCGGCGTGATCGCGGGCTACCTCGTGTGGTCGCGCCGGGTGGAGACCGCCCCCGCGTCGATCGCCCTCGTCGAGCGACTGTTTCGACGTTCGCTCGGTCCCGACGGACGACAGATCGTGATGAGCCTGCCCGATCCCTCGAGCGACCCTGCGTGAGTGACGTCATCGAGATCCGGGGGTGGCGCCTCAGCGCCATCGTGGGGGTCCTCGCGCACGAACGCGAGTGCGCACAACCCCTGGTGATCGACCTCGAGTTCGAGCGACCCTTCGAGGAGGCCGCCGCCACGGACGACGTCACGCGCACCACCAATTACGCCGACGTCCTGACCCGGGCGCAGGCCACCATCCTCGAGGGACGCTTCGCGCTGCTCGAGACCCTGGTGGCGCGCGTGGCGGACGCGGTGCTCGACCTCGACCCGGCCATTGAGTGGGTGCGGGTGCGCGCGCACAAGGTGCGTCCGCCGGTGCCCCAGGACGTGGCGTCGCTGGGGGTGGTGTGTCGGCGTCAGCGTCGCGCGTGACGCGCGCGTACCTCTCGCTCGGATCGAACGTGGGGGACCGCGCCCACCACCTGACCCGGGGGGTGGCGCTCATGTCCGCCGGGGAGGCGGCTCGCGTCTCGCGGGTCTACCAGAGTGCGCCGGTGGGGGGTGTCGCCCAGGCCGATTTCTGGAACCTGGTCCTCGAGGTGGAGACCGCGGTGACGCCCGCGGAACTCCTGGCGCGCGCGCACGCGGCCGAGACGGCCGCCCGGCGCACCCGCGAGGTCCGCTGGGGGCCGCGCACGCTCGACGTCGACATCGTGTGGATCGATGGCGTCGTCCACGACGACGCGCAGCTCACCGTGCCGCACCCGCGCATGTTCGAACGCAACTTCGTGCTGGTGCCCCTGCGCGAGTTGCGCGCCGACCTGGTCGACGACGACGCGCTAGCGCGCGGCGAGGGTCTCGTGCGGGTTCTGGGTACACTCGAGTCGTTGCAGTAACCGAACGGCACCCCCGGGGCCGGAACGGACGGTCTGTATGGATATCGTGATCATCGGCGCGGGCCGCGCGGGCTCCTCCTTCGCCGCCGCCCTGGCGCCCGCGCACCGCGTCACCCTGGTGCACCACGACGAGCGCGACGCCACCGGCGCGGACCTGGCCCTGCTGTGCGTACCCGACGACGCCCTCGCGGCGGTGGCCGGGCGGTTGCGCGTGGGCGAGGCCACCGTGGTCGCCCACGTCGCGGGCTCCCGGGGTCTCGAGGTCCTGGCCCCGCACGCGCGGGTGGGCTCGCTGCACCCCCTCGCCACCTTGCCCGACGCCGCGCGCGGCGCCGCGCGCCTGCGCGGGGGCGTGTTCAGCGTCGAGGGCGACGCGCTCGTCGAGGACGTGGTGCACTCGCTCGGGGGCCGCATCCTGCGCGTGCGCGCCGACCGCCGCGTCCTCTATCACGCCACCGCGGTCTCGGCGGCCAATCACCTCGTCGCCCTGCTGGGCCACGTGGGCGCACTGGCCCGCGGCGCGGACCTCGCCCTCCAGGATTTCTTGCCGCTCGCCCAACAGGCCCTCGACGACGTGGTCGCCGCGGGTCCCGCGCGCGCCCTCACGGGTCCGGCCGTGCGCGGCGACGTGGCCACCATCGCGGCGCACCTGGCGGCCGTGCCCGAGGACGAACGCGTCCTCTACCGCGCCCTCAGTGAGCGCGCCGCGCGCGTGGCCCAGGACGAGGAGATCCCGTGGAGACCCTGAGTACCGTGCGCCAGTGGCGCGCCGTCGCCCAATCGGCGCGCGACGCGGGTCGCCGCGTGGGTCTGGTGGCGACCATGGGCGCGCTGCACGACGGCCACGCGTCCCTGGTGCGGCGCGCGCGCGAGAACGGCGACGTGGTGCTGCTGAGCGCCTTCGTCAACCCCCGCCAGTTCAGTGACCCCGCCGACCTGTCGCGCTACCCTCGCACGCCCGAGCGCGACGAGGAGTTCGCGCGCGCCAGCGGGGTGGACTTCTTCGTCAGTCCGACCCTCGAGGAGATGTGGCCGGACTTTCCGGCCGCGACCCTGACGACCGTCTCGGTGCACGAGCTGGGCGACGTGTTGGAAGGGGTCGGTCGACCGGGTCACTTCGACGGGGTGGCCAGCGTCGTCGCCAAGCTCTTCGCCGTCACCGGTCCGTGCCGGGCGTACTTCGGCGAGAAGGACTTCCAGCAACTGGTGGTGGTGCGCCGAATGGTCCGCGACCTCGCCTTCGACGTCGAGGTCGTCGGGTGCCCCATCCACCGCGACGCCGACGGCGTGGCCCTCTCGAGTCGCAACGCGCGCCTCAGCCCCGCGGGTCGCGAACGCGCCCGCGCCCTCTACGGCGCGCTGAGGGCGGCGCGCGACGCCGGAGCGCCGGCCAGCGAGCGGCGCGCGCTCATGACGCGCCTCCTGGGCGACGCCGACCTCGAGGTGGCCTACGCCGAGGTCGTCGACGTCGACACCCTGCGCGCGGTACGCGACGACGCCCACGGCCCGGCGCGGGCCCTGGTGGCCGCGTTCGTCGAGGGCGTGCGACTCATCGACAACGTCGCCATCGAACTCGAGACGAGGAGTTGAGGTGCTACTAGCCATCGACGTCGGCAACACCGAGACGGTGATCGGGCTGTTCGGGCCGGATCGCCCCGAACAGCCCGACGCCATGGGCTTCGCGCGCGCCACCGGCGAACACGGGCTCGCGTTCCACTGGCGGATCTCGACGCTGAGCGAACGCACGCCCGACGAGCACGCCATGATGCTCACCCAGTTGCTCGACCTCGAGGGTCTGGACCTGCGCGCCGCGGTCAGCGCCATCGCCATCGCGTCCTCGGCCCCCTCGGTGACCACCCAGCTGCGCCGGATGGCGAACCGGTGGTTCTCCGACCTCGACGTGACCGTCATCGGGCCGGGGACCAAGTCGGGCATGCCCATCCTCTACGACAACCCCCGCGAGGTGGGCGCGGACCGGATCGCCGACGCCGTCGGCGCGTTCGACCTCTACCCGGGCGCGTCGGTGATCGTCGACATGGGCACCGCGACCGTCTTCGACGTGGTGTCGGCCCGGGGTGAGTACCTCGGTGGCGCCATCGCGCCGGGCGTGGCGATCTCCCTGGAGGCGCTCTACACCCAGGCCTCGGCGCTGCGCTCGGTCGAACTGGTGCGCCCGCGCTCGGTCATCGGACGCTCGACGGTGGAATCCATCCAGTCCGGGGTGCTCTACGGCTTCGCCGGACAGGTCGACGGGATGGTGACGCGCATCCTCGAGGAGTTGGGCGCGGCCACGGTGATCGCCACCGGCGGCCTCGCGGGCCTCATCGCCCCCCACACCGCGACCGTGCAGCACGTGGAGCCGTGGCTCACCCTCCACGGATTGCGTATCGTTCATGAACGGAATCATTCAGGAGCCACTACGTGAACACCCCCTACAGTTTCGACCACACCGCCTTCGCCGCGGCCCTGCAGCGCGCGTACGGCGACCTCGCCGACGGCGAGGAATCCGGGGTCCTCGTCAAGGTGGCCGGGCGGGTGATGCTCCTGCGCACCCAGGGCAAACTGGCCTTCGCGACGTTGCGCGATTCGAGTGGTGAGGTCCAGCTCTTCGCGCTGGCCGCGCTCAGCGAGGACTTCGAGGACTTCACCCGCTTGCACCTGGGCGACTGGGTGGGGGTGACCGGCGAGGTCGTGCGCACCCGGCGCGGCGAGCTCTCGGTGAAGGTGCGGTCCTGGGTGCGCCTGGCCGAGGCGCTGCACAACTTCGGTGACAAGTGGGCGGGCATCACCGACTTCGACCTGCGCTACCGGCACCGCGAAGCCGACCTCTGGGCGAACCCGGCGTCGCGCGAATCCCTCGCGCGACGCAGCCAGGTGGTGCGCGCGCTGCGCGAGCGGTGCTGGGCGGCGAATTTCACCGAGGTCGAGACGCCGATGCTCAACGTGATCGCCACCGGAGCGGCGGCGCGCCCGTTCACGACGTTCCACAACGCCCTGGACGCGGAGTTCTTCTTGCGCATCGCGCCCGAACTCTGGCTCAAGCGCTTGGTGGTGGGCGGCTTCGAGCGCGTCTTCGAACTCGGGCGGGTGTTTCGCAACGAGGGCGTGAGTCCGCGGCACAACCCCGAATTCACGATGCTCGAGCTCTACGCGGCCTACTGGAACTACGAGGACATGATGGCCTTCACCGAGGAGCTCGTGGCCGGCGTGGCGAACGACGTACGCGGCACCACCGAGGTGCAGTACCAGGGTCGCGCGTTCTCCTTCGCGACCCCCTGGCCGCGTCGCACGATGGCCGAGCTGACGTCGGCGGCGGTGGGCGAGGACGTGTCGGTACATACCGCGCGCGCGCGACTCGCCGAGCTGCTGGGCGAGCGCGGCGTCGAGGCGAACGAATCGTGGGGGCCGGGGCGCTGCCTCGCCGAACTCTTCGAGGTGACCTGCGAGGACTCCCTGTGGAACCCCATCTTCGTGACGGATTTCCCGGTGGAGGTCTCGCCGCTGGCGCGTCGTCACCAGAGTGACCCCGACCTCACG